>JAFVBZ010000240.1 GCA_017479645.1 Ruminiclostridium sp.
ACAATTGACAATTGATAATTGACAATTATCAATTAATCGGAGAAACGCCATGGATAACGGAACAATATCGTATAAATGCCCGTCCTGCGGTGCGGGTCTGACCTATTCCGCGGAATCAAGGGACTTTCACTGCATCTACTGCGGTTCGCACTTCAAAGCCGATATGCTGGACGCGCCTTTGCATGAGGATTCCCAGCCCGCTTACGGCTCGCAGACGGATAATGACCCCGCTCTCGAAGAAAAACGCCGGAAGTTCGGTGACGAGAGCCGGCTCTATATCTGCCCCAGCTGCGGTGCGTCAATATTCACCGACTCGGAGGTAGCCGCTACCGCCGAGTGTTACTACTGCCACAGCCCCGCCGTGCTTTCCGGACGGCTTTCCGGCGAGTTCCGCCCCGATCTTATAATACCGTTCAAACGCTCCCGCGGTGAAGCGATAATGAAGTTCAACGAGTGGATAAAGTCGAAGAAGTTCTTCCTTGCAAAAGGCTTCGGAAGCTCCGAATCCCTCAACAAGATACAGGGCATCTATATCCCCTTCTGGCTGACCGACTGCTGTGTTGAGGGGAAGATGACCGCGGACTGCTACAAGACCGTGGGAACCGCAAGAAAGGGCGACTACATCATCACCACCGAGGATCACAGCTTCGCCGTGCGCGACGGAAGCGTGATATACAGACAGGTGCCTGCCGACGCTTCTTCCCGCGCAGACGACGCGCTTATGGACAGCATAGAGCCGTTCGACTACAAGGAACTGACCGAGTTCGATATGTCCTACCTCTCCGGTCACAACGCACAGCGCTACGATATGGAGAAGTACACGATTATCCCCCGCATCACCAAACGCGTAACAGAAGCCACGGAGGAAGTGTTCAAGTCCAGCATCACCGGCTACAACCGGATAAATGTGACATCAAAGGAATTCAGGATAACAAACATCAATTTCAAGCAGGCTATGATGCCGATGTGGTTCCTCACCTACTTCTACAAGGATACGCTGTATTACTTCGCAATGAACGGGCAGACAGGCAAATTCGGCGGAAGGCTTCCGCTCAACAAGCCGAAGCTGATATTCTTCTCTTTCGGCATTCCGATGCTTATCGGGCTGGCGCTGTTACTGCTCCTGCGGTTGGGAGGGCTGATATGATGAGGAAGAAGATAACCGCCGTTTTCGCCGCATTTTTTATCTGCATCACCGTATTCTGCTTCCCCTGCTTTGCGTCATCGCCGTCCGTCTATATCATCGACGACGCGCGGGTCATGTCGGAGGAGAACGAGCGCAAGCTTGAAAGCAAGGCAAAGGAAGCTGCATCAAAGACCGGCTTCAACATCGTGATAATATCGTCAAATGATATCGGCACGCCCAAGACAGATGCGCACGTTGTGGAGTTTGCGGACGACAAGTACGAGGAGCTGTGCGGTATCGAAACGAACGGCATACTGTTTCTGATAAACTGCGACACGAAGTATGATTACATATCGACGAGCGGAGACTGCATAGAGTATTTCAGCGATTACCGCATCGAAAGCATATTCGACGAGATATGGGACGATATGAAAGCGGAGAGGTTCTCACAGGCTGCATACGGGTTTATTGAATGTGTCGAATATTACTATGATCAAGGCAGAGCCAATCACGATCTGCACCCGGAATATACCGTCACGCGCGAACCCGAAAATCCCATAGCCAATATTACAAGCATCACGCTTATGGAATTTCTTCACATGCTTGGTCTGACAGCGTTTTTTTCGCTGATAATCGGCACCGGCATCTACTCGGGAAATGCAAAGCAGTTCAAAGTCGAGAAGCCCGGCACACGCAATTACATTCTCGACAACTCCCTCGTGTTCGACAACAAGAGCGATGTGTTTGTCGGACGTGTCGTGAATAAAACCTACTCTCCGCGCACCAGATCGTCTTCTTCCGGAAGCAGTCACCGCAGCTCTCACCATAGCTCCATTCACCATTCCCATAGCGGCGGCCGTCACGGCGGCGGCGGGAGACATAGATGAGAGCGGGGAGAGAGTTGAGAGAGAGTTGAGAGAGAGTTAAGAGATTTTAAGAGATTTTTGCCCTACGCGGGCGGCGGCGGGGAACGCCCCGCGGCGAAATGCGTAGCGACATTCTTCTATCGGCGGGTGCGCCACCTCGGTTAGTTATACACTTCTATACATAGTAAAAGACTGTTGAAATCTGTTAGTTTCAGCAGTCTTTCTTATTTCTCGAACGGAGTCTTTGCCAACCCCACTGCATTTCAGTCGGCACCTGCCCATAGCTGTACGCTCTGAAATACTGCATTTGTTTAGGGGGTCAAGACCCCTTTTCCAAAGGGGGATTGCGGGGTCACAGGGGCAGCGCCCCTTCTCAAAAACTCTCTTAAACAGTCTCTCCCGAAACGCGTCCTCGGATCCAAGGCGGAGCCTTGGTCTGGTCTGGGACGAAGTCGCCAGCGGGGCTTGGGGCAGAGCCCCATCAGCCGAAGGCAGCAGGTATAGAACAGACCCGCCCTATACAGGCTGCGATCTTCTAATACGACACCACATCACCGTCGGTCAGACCGCTAAGGATCACTGTCAGTCCGCCGGAGGAATGCCCGGCTTCGACAGGAACGCGTACCCGGTTCCCGTTATCGTCAAGATAGCAGTATGTGCTCCCGGAATACGTCAGCACCGACTTGTCCGGTACACAGAGCGCGTTCGGGTCATTGAACGTCTTGACAACTACCGATGCCCAGCCAGCCGAGACAATGCTCCCCGCTTCCTCGTTCGCCCGCTCCAGCTCGCCCTCGTCCAATGCGATGACAACGCCGTTTATACCGCCTTTCGCACGGCTGTCCGGCATCATCACTACCCGCCCGGAGAACTCGCTGTTCGTGCCGAATTTCAGCCCCACTTTCCTGCCGAGAGCGAATGCGTCATTGCTCCCTTTCACCACGACATAAACCTCGCTCCGGTCAGCTATCGTGCATATCTGCGTTCCCGCTTCCATTGCCGTTCCCGCGTCCCAGAACTTTGAATCCCACACAACACAGTCGTAGGGCGCGCGTATCGTGTAGCAGTCGATCTTGTACTGCACCAGCTCCAGCTTCTTCGCCTCGATCTCGTATTCCGCCTTTGCAAGCGCACTTCCGGAGGACTGATACCGGGCAAGGGCGCTGTCCGTCAGTATCTTCTGATTCTGATAGTCGTAGTCAAGCCCGGAGGAGTCGAATACCGCGATAACATCGCCTTTCTGCAATACATCGCCTTTCTTGACATTGTACGAAAGTATGTTGGTATCCGCAGGAGCATAGATGCCCTCGGCGTAGGGGTATGCGACTTCCGCGCCTATGGTGGAGTATTCGGCAAGCTCGTACCTCTGCGCTTCGGCAGTGGTGTAGCTTCCGTTCGCGTTGCCGTCAAGTATCGGGATCTTGATCTCGGCGGAAACGTCTTTATTCGCACACCCGCACAAAAGCAGTGCCGATGCGGTCAATGCGGTAATTGTAATCAGTTTGTTCTTCATATAATCTCTTTTATTTACACCAAATGGAGTCTCTACCAACCCCACTGCGTTTCAGTCGTCACTCGTCCATAGCTGTGCGCTCTGAAATACTGCATTAATTTAGGGTGTCCAGCACCCTTTTTCAAAGGGGGCTGGCGGGGGTTGGGGGGCAGAGCCCCCTCTCAAAAACTCTCTTAAAAAATCTCTCGAAAAAGGCACCCATGGATCCAAGGCGGAGCCTTGGTCTGGTCTGGGACGAAGTCGCCAGCGGGGCTTGGGGCAGCGCCCCATCAGCCGAAGGCAGAAGCCGATAGCAGAGATGCGCCCTAACTCAGCTCACTGTCAAAGAAAGTCTCATACGCCTCTCGCGTTGAGAGATAGAGCATCTTATACACGCCGGTGTCGTCATTCACATAATAATTGCAGTGGTTCGACATCACGGCGATGCCGGTATGGTCAGACCTGTCGTAGAAGATGCCGGTGATAGCGCCGAGGGCATTGCCGGTGTGACCGTACATCACACGCCCCGGCACAAGCGTCCCGTCATATATCCGCACATTCAGCCCGACGCTGTACTGCTCGGTGCTGATGCGCGGTTTGTGCATCTCGGAAAGCGAATCCTCCGAGATTATCCGCACATTCCCGCATTCCTTCACTCGCCCGTCCCCGGCAAGAGCAGTGCCGAGCCTTGCAAGGTCGGGGGCGGTGATAAGAAGCTCACTCTGCGCCTGGAGATAGGAATTTCCCAGCCCGAAGGACTCGTAGTAATACGCTGTGCGCCCCCATGTCGCCGGGTCATAGATCATTCCGTCATAATCGTATATCTTCGCGCAGTTCTCTTTTCTTTCAATATAATCGTTCGCATACCCCGCGTCCATTCCGAGAGGCTTGAACAGGTTCTTGTCCGCGTATTCCTGGAAATACTCGCCGGAGAGCAGCTCGATCACCGAACCTATCATGCCCGAACCGAAATTCGTGTAATTGTAGAACTCGCCCGGCTCGGTGCCGATAAGCGCACCTTTCAGTATGTACGCAGTTTCGTAGCGCTCAGTTATGCCAAGCTCGAAGCGCGATGTGTCGGTTATCCCGGCAGTGTGGGAAAGGAGATGCCACAGCTTCACGCGCCCCTTGGTGTAATCCGTGTTGAACGGCAGTCCCGTCACTTCCTCAAGGTCGCTCTCCGGAGATATAAGCCCTTTGTCGCAGAGCTGCATAAGAAGCACGGTGGAGATCGTCTTTGAGACGCTGGCGGCGCGGTAGATAGTATCGGCGGTGCAAGGCACCTCGTTCTCCGTGTCCGCAAGCCCGAACCCGTCGGCATATATTATCTTCCCGTCCCGGAATACAGCCGCGCTCATTCCATAGACTCCGCATTCCTCCCGTATCTCCTCAAGGCGGGCGCCGAATGCGTCAAGCTGAGCCTGTGTATATACCGGCTCCGGCGCGGAGACCGGCACAGCTTCGGTCTCTTCCGTGACAAGCTCGGCAATGATATCCGGCTCCGTTGTTTCCGGCGGGAGTGAGGTATGCACGAAATCCATATCCGCGCCGTCCGAGATATCACTGCACCCGCAAAGGAGCGCGGAAACGACAAGTGCCGCTGAAAAATAAACTCTTTTCTTCATTATCATTCCAAAAACCGGAAGTGCTTGGTCTGCAATTCGGCTATCAGCCTTTTTGCTGTTTCTTTTGACATTTTTATACCTCCGTCCCGACATGAGCGGTGCCGGGATATGCGGTCTGCCGTTTCGGGCAGGAACGCACTCTCACTGTATTTATACGGGATACGCCGGTTTATGTCAGCGCATCATGACACCTATTATTTATTATAATATAAAAGCATCGGTTTTTCAAGCATTTTCGCAAAATATTCAGCGACCATCACGGTCAATTTATGCAAGTTTCCTGTGCCCTGCCTTACCGCGGAAAGGAAAACTGTAACGCATCTGAAAAGTTAGCAGGTGCAAACCGCACAAAATTAAGGGAAAACTCTTGATTTTTTTGGATAAGTTTGTTATAATGTACACAGACGGCAGGTTTGCCGCTGATAACGAAAAAATATCCCGATATAAAGGAGGAACTTACCCATGGCTTACAAGATCAATGCTGAAGAATGTATCGCATGCGGCGCATGTGCAGACGGATGTCCCGTAGAGGCTATCTCTGCCGGTGATGCTTACTCTATCGACCCTGAAAAGTGCATCGACTGCGGAGCTTGCGCAGATACATGTCCTGTTGGCGCTCCCAAGGCTGAATAAGCGGGGAACGCCCCGCTGCGAATCCGCCTATGGTCTTGCATAGGCGGGTTTATTTTCGCCCGTATCACAAACTTTTTCAGCAGATTTGATACTCGCGCGGAGTCCGCGCTGACGATCCGCCTATGGTCTTGCATAG
>JAFVBZ010000241.1 GCA_017479645.1 Ruminiclostridium sp.
GAGCAGAGGACTGAAAATCCTCGTGTCGTTGGTTCGATTCCGACCGGAAGCACCAACTCCGATACAGCGTATCGGAGAATGCGGATTTAGCTCATCTGGTAGAGCGCCACCTTGCCAAGGTGGAGGTAGCGAGTTCGAGCCTCGTAATCCGCTCCATTTTATCAATACCGTATAGATAAGAAGTCTATACGGTATTTTTACTATAAGGAGGAAATGCTATGAAAGTTACATCTTCACAGGCAGGAAAAATGCTCAGAAAGCTTGAGGACGATATGGACGGAATACTCACGAATGAGTCAAACAGCCGTGATTTTCTTGCTTCGGTAGGGGAGGACGTAGAAAGTGTAAGACCCGCATACGATTATGCGGAAACACAGGAAAAGCTGGTTGAACTCGAAAATAAGATCCGTTCGCTGAAACATGCGATAAATGTGTTCAATTCCACACAGGAAGTTCCGGGATTCGGAATGACTATCGATCAGATGCTTATTTACCTTCCACAGCTTTCCCGCCGTCGTGAAAAGCTTCGCGGAATGAAGAGTGTTCTTCCGAAAGCACGCGAGGAAAACAGATACGGAAAAGGCTCGAATATCATCGATTACCGCTATGCAAACTATGATATAGCTGCCGTGGAGAAGGATTACACCGAGATCTCCGATACGCTTGCTAAAGCGCAGAATGCGCTTGATACCGTGAATACCACGGTGACATTTGAAGTTGAAATATAATAGTTTTCCGTCGGACAGAACACCCCTCTATGTTGACTTATGCAGAAGTTCAGTGTTTTGGTTTTCTCTGTTATTCTTTTTTGTTATAAGTTTTTGTTTATGTTCAGAGTGCCGGAATCATTTTTTGTATCTTTGAGATAATGCTTTGCATTTCTCTTTCCTGTTCTGTTCGTAAAAACTTTACCCCGCAGCCGAAGTACGGTTATAGGCTGTGGATTTTTTGAAATATTCTGCAACCTTCGACAGGTCTGTATGGTGTTATATACAGAAACACCCGAAAGGAGCGATATCTATGAAGAAAACCGGTTATATTGCATTAATATGTGCCGCTGCAATGCTTATCACCGCTTCCGGCTGCAAATCGGAGGAAGTGAATGCTGTCACTGCTCCGGCTGCATCGGAAAACCCGGAAACTGCTGCAACAACGCCTGCCCCTGCCGCTTCCACGGTGAGTGCTGCGGATACTACAGCCCGTGCATCGGAAACTGCTGCTGCGGAGACAACTTCGGTTACTGTGAATGAAGCAGTTACATCTGCTGCGTCCGATCCCGATGAAACATACGAAACGAGCATGATCGGCGATTTCCCGGTAGTTGTTATGACTACATCTGCGCAGGCGGCTGCCGTAACGAAAACAACAACGGTGCGGACTGCCGATGTAACAACTGCACCAACATCTGCCGAAGAATCTGTGGTTTCGGAAACAACTTTTCTGCAGAAGGATTTCCCGGACGAGGACGAGATAAGCTTTGAGATAATAAGCGGTGCCGATGTTATCACAACAAAAGTTCCGTATATTTCGGTACGGGTGAAATATATCGGAAACGATACTGCTTTTTACTATACTACTGACAGGTATTTACTTGAGAAGTTTGCGGACGGCAAGTGGAGGAATATCCCTTTTTCAGAAGAAAAGATATTCATGGAAACGGCTTGTGAGATCTCGCTGGATTCACAGCCTGTAATTGATATAACTCTTGAAGATGAAGACTATGAAGAGCCGATAACAGCCGGAAAATACCGAGTAGGAATAGAGATAGATTCTTCTGTTTACTATACGGAGTTTGAAATAACAGACAGTTCTGCTGAACCGGAATATGAACTTATCGCAGAAAACGGAAGCGGGCGTTTCTTGATAGACGAGATCAGGGAAGATCAGTTTGTATGTGAGCTTTATTTTCCATACCCCGACAGATATTATCTTATATGCGACACAAAAGAATATCCCGATTTTTGCGTCGGTGACTACATAGAGGTTGATTATTCGGAGATGTATATGATATCGGACGGGCAGTTCCGCGTGATACCCGCTAAGATAAGTATGAGTGATTTTGTTCCGGATCCCGATGTTGCATATAAGCCTGTGATCTATCTTTATCCGCAGGAAAAGACTGATATCAGCGTAAAGCTTGATTATAACGGCAGGCTTACGCTTACCGATCCGGAGTACCGGAACGGCTGGAATTTTACAGCATATCCCGACGGTACGATTGTGAGTGAGGGCAGGGAATACCCTTATCTGTTCTGGGAGGGCAGGAATGATTTCGAGCTTGATACTTCCGAGGGATTCTGTGTGCGCGGTGAAGATACCGCTGCATTCCTTGCGGAAAAGCTTGCATATCTCGGTCTGAATGAAGCGGAAAGCCGTGAATTTATGGAATTCTGGCTTCCTGCAATGACGAAAAATGTGTACAATGTAATAACATTCTCCGGCACCGACTACACGGATAATGCAAAACTTGACATCAAGCCTACGCCCGACACGGTTATCCGCGTGTTTATGACATACTCGCCGAGTGACAGTTTTGTGGATATACCCGCGCAACAGCTTGTTAAGGCTCCCGGAAGGGAAGGGTTCACGGTTGTTGAATGGGGCGGAAGCGTAAAATAACATAAAAAGAAAAACTCCCGGAGAAAAAACTCCGGGAGCTTTTATGTCATTGGAATAATACGAAATAACTGAGCAAATGCGGAGTATATCGCATACATCAATGATGTCCGGGCAAATTATTCGCCCTTCTGCTTTGCGAAACACTCGCTGCAATATACAGGTCTGTCATCACGCGGCTTGAAAGGAACAACAGCTTCCTTTCCGCAGCTTGCGCATATTGCTGTGAACATTTCTCTGTTCCTGGAAGCGTTCTTCTTTGCATCTCTGCACGCCTTGCAGCGCTGCGGCTCATTGGTGAAGCCTTTTTCAGCATAGAATTCCTGTTCACCGGCGGTGAATACGAACTCGTTTCCGCAGTCCTTGCATACAAGCGTCTTGTCTGTGTACATACGATATACCTCGCCATAAAATATAAAATTTGACCGTTTGCGGATTTGCACCGCGCCACACTGACTGCACGGTCATAATAGCTGTCTTAATTTTTTTCTTGCACGGGAAAGTGCGTTATCGGCGGATTTCGGCGTAATGTTCATTTTTTCGGCTATCTGCTTGTATGAGAATCCGTCAAGATAAAGCTTCATTGCGCAGTATTCTTTTTCGGTAAGGACAGAAAGCAGCTTTTCGACAGATTCATCGTCCTCTTTAAGGAGGATCAGATCATCTGTGAGCGCACTGTCATCCGGTATCTGCGCAAAATCGTAGTCATCTGCTTTTTCAAGCTTTCCGTGAGCCTTTGCAACGGCGTTTTTCATGCGGTTTGTAATACAAAGACCGACAAAAGCGGAAAATGACCCTCTTATAGGATCGAACGCGCGGACAGCATCGAAAAATGCAAGATAACCTTCCTGGCAAAGATCTTCCGATTCGATGTTCTTTGTCTTCATCTTTGCGGCTTTTATGCGTATAACACGGGAATAACGCGATATAAGCAAAGCCATTTCGCTGCTCTGCATAGGATCGGGCTGTTCTCTGATAATAGCAATGAGCTCCTCATCGGATACTTTCACAGAAATCACCCTTCCGAATTTCCTTTTAGATTATATCACTAAATTTTCACGGTGTCAACACAATTCCGAAAAAATTCTACAAATTGAAGAATGTATTCTACAATATACAATACTTTTTTCTGCCTTCGGTGAAAATATTACCTCCGTGGCAGTCGATAGTTACAGTAAGAGGGAAGTCCTCGATATAAAGCTTTTTCACGCTTTCGCAGCCAAGATCTTCAAAAGCGATCACTTCACAGCTCTTTATGCATTTGCAGGCAAGTGCTCCCGCACCTCCTACCGCACAGAAATATACTGCTTTGTTGCGCTCGATCGCATCTATGACAGCCTGATTGCGTTCGCCTTTTCCGATCATTGCGGCAAGTCCGCGGTCAAGAAAATCGGGCGCCCATTTATCCATTCTTCCGGATGTGGTAGGACCGCAGGATCCGATCACCATACCTTCTTTTGTACCAGTAGGACCGGCATAGTAAATAACAGCTCCGTTAAGATCGTAGGGAAGGGGCTCGCCTTTTTCTATGAGTTCAGCTATCCGTTTATGAGCTGCATCACGGGAAGTGAACACTGTTCCTGAAAGCAGGACCTTATCCCCGGCGCAAAGCTCGGGGGATAAGGTCTTAAGCTGATCAACACTGATTTTTTTCATATAAGCAGATCGGAAAGATCGGAGTCAGCGGAGAGATCGGAATCACTGCCATTAGAATCACCGCCGAAATTCCACGGGTCATCA
>JAFVBZ010000242.1 GCA_017479645.1 Ruminiclostridium sp.
AGACGAAAATGAGGGCGGGTTTTCCCTTCTTAAGGTCTCCCCCTCGCGCTCCCCCTTCCTTATTTTCCTTTCCCGCCCTCTTTTTCTCAGGCTTTAGGTTCAATATGTTTTTGATTTTTGCTTTGTGGTTTTTTGTTTCATATTGTGGAAGAGGTGTTAAGGAGGCAGAGCGCATAACTTCGCTTTGTTTTATCAACCGGATGGAGGAGAAGAGGATGGCTGCGTAGACACGGGAGATTGATGTGAGCACGGCAAGTGAAAAAAAGGGCCTCGATGCCTTTTGAAAAAACGCGGGCGAAAAAGCTGCCTCCCGCGCAATCTTTCCGCGCGTAAAGGGGCAACAGGGGGAAAATAAGGAGAAGGGGAGATACCCCCAATAAGGACCCCCGCCGAACCGACCACAAAAAAATTAACGAGCCGAAAATCGGCTCGTTTTTTTTATATAGTAATAGCGGTCATTCCCGATTCTCTCCAATCTTTATATATTATTTATCTAATGGGTTTTTCTTGTTTTCAATAAAGTATTTACAGGAAGCAACGATAAATTTGGCTTTGCTGGTGCCAAGTTCTTTTACATAGGAATCTATCAGATTATAGTCCTCCGGTTTGATGTCGCATTTTAATTGTTTATATGTTTTCGCCGTATAGCGATTATTTGCAGCGATCTTTGCAGGACTGTTTTTATTTTCAGTTTTCATCTCGGTTCCTTCTTTTAAAAATATCGTACCATTGTATATAATGCACAACCACGCAGTAAAAGCTACGGTACGATTTGTTGGCTTTTGTTGTTGACAATCGTACCATTGTATGATATAATCAAATTAAAGCAAACATCAAATGCTCTGATGTTTCATTGAATTCATTTTACCATATCAAAACCCAATAGTCAATCCCTTCGGGGAAGAAAACAACTCACAAACAAACAACCTAAAACCAACCAAGGAGGCAGACAATGTTAAACTTTATGTACGCAAACGACAAAAACCTGGTGATCGCGGGCTGCGGGGAGCTTTATGAGTCTGAACTCATCGCTGTCAAGGGCTGCAGGGAAATGATAACTTTAAGCCCTGCGAAAGATGAAAGCAGCGAGCGTGTTGACCTTTATTTCAAGGGGGTTTTTGACCCCGGCTTCAAGGCGTTTATCCTCGGCTATCTTAAAGACAAGGGCGTCAACGGAATTCAGCTTTGCAATATCGAGAACGTGTTTTACGAGATGTCTACAGATACTGACATTAAGGTCGGCAAGGCTGTGCAGGAGATGCTTGCCGAGACGCTTGACGACAGTTCGGACTTCAGATTGAGCATAATTTAAGGAGGCACCGATGGAAAATATTTCGTATATTCGCTACATCAACAGTGACCCGCCGTCGCTGGTGTACAAAAATGCCATAGAGCTCCAGAATTTTTCTCCTGTCGCGGTCAGGATAGAGGACGGCTTGCTGAGCATATTCAAGCCCCGCTCGCTCGAAGATCTTCCCGCAGGCACCGCCATATTTGAAAGCACCGCCGACCCTGCTTTTTCGTCACTTATCATGGAATATATGTATATGCAGACCGCGGGCTGCCTTGCTCTGAAAAATGTGAGGGGCGAGTACGTTGATCTTCGCCTGGACATCAACAGGGATAACAAGATCACGCCCGAGCTTGATCTGCCGAGGAACAGGCTGGCGGGAAAGGACCTGATCGGGTTCTTTGCAGGCAGCGGCGAATACAATGACCGCAGCTATCAGAAGGAGGCGGGAGAGTACGTTTCTTTGCTGAACAGCATACGGAGCGAGCTCACACAGCTGAGGGAGGACGGCGACACGGTCGGGGCACTGTCTTGCGATATTCTCGGGAGGGTCGAGAGGCTTATCGAGATCGTCTGCGAAAAGGAGTTCCGTTCGGGCTGCGAGCTCGGGAGCAGGACGGCTATCCGCTCCTGCACCTCGGCGGTCTCGAGGGGCTTGAAGCTGCCGAAGGGAAAGAGAAACAGAAAGAAAGCATAGCCCCGTGATCATACCCGAACCACCTGCAGCGGCCTGCGGCTGAAAACAGCCACGGCTGCTGTTTTCGTTCCGCCCTTCCCTATTGAATTTTCCAGGGCTATATGGTAGAATATAGTCGGATAATATTTTGAATACGGGAAGTGATAACATGTTGCCGATAATATACATAGCTCTTGTTGATGACGAAGATGTTCCGGCGTTTGAGAAAATGTACAACCGAACATATAAAAAGCTATATTCCATAGCCTATGACATTCTTAAAGATCATCAGCTTGCAGAGGACGCATTATCGGAAATGTATCTTCGTATTTCACTGAGTTTTAAAAAAATTAACAATTTTCCTTTGCACGTTTTGGACGCTTATCTTGTTAGAAGTATCAAGAACACTTGTTACAATTACATTGAAAAGAATGATTCGGAACGAAAGAAGCTTGACGAATTGGTAAAGAACAATGTCAAAGATATTGATGAAACAGTTTTTGATAAAATTGATCTTGATCTGCTAATGGAAGCAGTTATTTCTCTTCCCGAACCATTTAAGACAGCACTTGTAATGAAGGAATATTATGAGCTTACTGCAGATGAGATTGCAAAGCAGATAAAGGTTTCAAAGCGTTCAGTGTTCTATTATATTAAAGCAGCCAAAGCGCTGATTATAAAACAGATCGAAGGGAGTGATCAAAATGAATAATAAGCTTCGTGAAGCTATAGAAAAGGCTATTGTTATTCCCGAAGGGCAAGAGCTTGCTGCTGCTAATGAAACAGATCATATCTTTTCGGATAATTTTAATTTACGGTCAGAAAAGCTTATTAAGCGGCAAAAGAAGTCTTATTATCCATTGATCTGTACCTCAGCAAGAAGAGCGGCTTGCGTTATAATAGCCTTCTTCGTCATATCAATGACTACTGTTTTAAGTGTAGATGCTCTGAGGAAGCCGTTCTTTGATTTCATAATTAACATCTTTACAGACCATTCAGAGATCAGCTTTGAAGGAGATCTTGATACCGACGCGCCTGACAAGATCATAGATAAATATGAGATTGGATATGAACTGACAGGTATGATATCTCATATATATCCGAAACAGATGTAGTAAGGTTGATCGCATATACTAACGAACAGAATAAAATAACCTTTATGCAGTGTACTGTTGAAGGTGGCACAATTAACGTTAATACAGAAGACTCAGCAACGGCTCATACTGACATAAACGGCTTTGACGCTATAATATGGATCGATAATTCAGACACATCTCATATTGTTTGGAACAACGGAGATTACTTTTTTGATCTAAGCTCATCTCTTGGTAAAGATGTACTAATCGATATAGCCAAAACTGTGCAAAAAGCAGAAAAATAAAATGATGTTGCACGATTCCCTCTTTTCTCTTGTTATATTTTATAGAAGTTGGAAGTTCTATAAATCGAGAGAAAGGAGGGATTTTTATGTTGAAAAGAGTATCATCGCTGTTTATTACGGTTACTCTATTTCTTATAATTGGTGTAACTACTGCTTTTGCGGAAGAAATGAATGTTCGATGGCTCTATACGACTACCTGTATGTCTACTCTCACCGTATCAGGCACAACAGGGACCTGCTACAGCACAATTATCTGCCCAAGCACAACAACAAAAATAGAGATAACTCAAACATTACAGGTAAAAGATGGAAATCAGTGGCGGACATCGCATACGTGGACAAAGACAGTAAACGGTTCAGATTACAACTTTGTAAATACCCGAACACTTTATTCGGGCAACATCTACAGAGTTAAGACACAATTCAAGGTTTATCAAGGGACAAACAGCGAGACAATCTATGCTTACAGCAGAACTAAGACGGTTTGACTTGAAAACGCTTTATGCAGATAGGAGGCTGATTCCAATGCAGTAATAAATGATCTTAAACAATCTTAACAAAACTTGATAAAATTGATAAACATCATAAAACGCATTGACAGCTACAGGCTGGGGTGGTATACTTTAAGGATGAATTATTTATGAAACTTAGAAAGAGATTTGCGGCTATGGGCGCAGCTATGGTTATGGCGGTAAGTATGATGAGCTTTGGGGTAAGTGCGAATTGGTCAGAGACCAAGACACATTATATATTTGATTTCAGCGCATCGTTCAGCAATAAAACCTATTATCGAGAAGCAAAAACAACCACAACTAACAAATACAATAGATATACACTTCTTGGATCAAGAGCTTCGTATCGCGATTCAACCGGCAAAGACGTAAGTACTGTTTACACAACACAAGCTAAAAGCCACGGTGGTACTCATTCCGTGACAAATCAAGGATCTACTTCATCTTCTCTGAAGTCGTCATATCATTATTCTGAAATATATAATTCGGCATCAACAATGTCTGGTGTAGCCGATAGCGACTATGCTTGGCATCTGTTTACTTATACAGGATAAATTTTCAAAATAATGAACGCTTACTCACATATAGTGTGAATAGCAGCAGTAAAATCTTGAATTGAATTTCAAAACTGGTTTATAATACGCCAAGCAGAGGCCTCCATCTCTACTTGGCGTGTATATAAGATTCAGACATTTCGATAATATCGATAGAAACCGCAGGCATTATTTGTGCAGACTGACAAGCTTTTCATACTGAAGATGTTTTTTGAGTGAAAAGCGAGGGGGAATCGCTATAACTGTCATATGGCAAGCTTAGTTCTGCTAGTCGGAAGGAGAGATCACATTGAGATACTCGCTGAAAAATCTATGTTCTATGTTTACGAAACAGAGACTCCTGTCTCTGCTTTTGGTGCTGAACATCGTAGTCTCTTGCTTCGTTATCTGCTTTTCCTACGGGCTGTATCAAAGCTATAATGTTGTTATAGAAGAGGGTGAGAACCCTGTTTACAAAGAGCTTACGATCAAAGCCTCAGACGGAAAGAAACACAGAAGCGATGAATATGAGATCGATTTATCCGAGGTGACGATCGGTGAGTTTACAGCCATGCTCACTTCACTTTCGGATGACTTGACCGACAACATAAGCAGTATAGATCTGTTTCTCGGAGTAGATCAGGATCTATACTGTGAATGCACAGACCAAGAGGCATTGTCAGACACAGGTGTTTATGCGAATTATATTCATCTTGATGTTAAGCATCATATGATAATTTCAGGAGGAACAGACGTCGGGTGTATCAGCGATGAGGATTATTCTTCCGGGAAAAAACTGGTTGCGCTCGGTACGGAAATGTTCGGATCTCATGGCGGCACTATCGGATACTCGTCCAAAAGCTATACGGCAGTTCCGCTCACTGATGAAAAAAACATCACTATCGAAGGCGAACCGTATGAGATACTGCGTATTAACAGACATCTTGATGGCAGGATGATCTTCCCGATCACCTCGCTTTCGGATGATAAACTGTTATGGGCCGAACCTATATCGAATGATGTGTTCACCATCAGGTTCAATGAGCCGATCAAGGTTTCGCAGTATAGCGAGCTGCACGATACCATTGATCAGTATTTCCGGGGTAAAGTCACTACTCCTTCTTTAAAATTCAAAAATGCCGATGAGCTCTACTATTACAGGACTGTGCTGATTATTTCAGTTCTGATCGCATTGCTGGTATCTGTCAATATGACGGTGCTTTACCGTTACATTCTTGAAAGGCGCAGCAGAGAGCTGGCGATCTTCAGGATATGCGGCTGCACAGGGCGAAGCGCAGTTATGATGTATCTTGCAGAGTGCCTGACGGTGAGCCTGCCGCTGTTCGCCCTGACAGAGCTTTTCTGGCACAAGCTGCTGATGAAGCGCATCGCCAGGTTATTCGAGCATTTTGAGGGAGCATACAGCCCTAAGCTCTATGCAGCGGTATTTGGCATCTATGCGGTGAGCGTGACCGTCGTGATGTACATAATGATCCGGGCAACTGTAAAAAAACACAGCTTAGCCGAGCTCAAGACCGAAGCTCACAGCGCAGGCTTCCTAATATTCAAGGTGCTGGAGACAGTTCAGCTTTCGGCTGTGCTCGTGCTCATAATATCCATATGGTCCGCAGGAATGTCTCGCTATGACCTTTACACTCCCTTTGCCGACCTGCTGAGGGGCAAGGGTTATGTTGTGAACTATCA
>JAFVBZ010000243.1 GCA_017479645.1 Ruminiclostridium sp.
GATACATCAGAACTCCTCCCGCTCGCCAATATCGCTGAGATCAGGCTGATCTCTTTCAAATTCCGGCTCCGAAGCCGCAGCGCCGAGACTGCCGCGCAGGAAACAAAACTCCCCGTCTCACTGGATGATAAAAGTCAAAGGGGGCGATGCGGAACACGTCTTTGAGGGCGACATAAACAACAGCGGCACGGAGCAGTTCGTATTCGAGTTCGACTACGGCGGATACGGCACGGAAAGCACTCTTCCTCCCGCAATGATCACCGGATTCGACAGCACAACAGCCGGAGTAAAAACAATCACCGCATCTTACGAAGGCTTCACAGACACATTTGAAGTAGTTGTATGCAACGCAAGCATCACAGGCATTTCCGTTACTGCTCCTTCAAAGACAAGCTACTTTGTCGGCGAAGACATTGACCTTACGGGCGGTAAGATAACGGTTTCCTACAACTACGGCGATCCTGTTGAGCTTGACCTTACTCCCGCAATGATCTCAGGATTCGACAGCACAACACCCGGAACAAAAACAATAACAGTATCTTACGAAGGCTTCACAGACACATTTGAAGTCACAGTAAGGGGATTATATCAATCCGGCTCTTGTGATAGATTAGTGTCATTTGAATAACCGTACCCGACTCTTACAAAAGTGAAAGAACTTTGCAGCGCATTCCGGAAGAAGTATCAACCAAAATTCTGACATAATACAAGTCTCCCGGATATTTCGTGGACGTGGAACTGTCACATTCTATTCTTTCTGCGTAATATAACCGCCAATACCACACCGGCGCAGATTATCACAGCAGCCGCAATGCCTATCATCAGCGGGAGAGGGAAGCTGTTCTCATTTGCAGCCGCTTCTTCGGGTGTGTCCGTGATTTCTGTCTCCTCATTCTGTACGGAAACAGGGCTTTCCTTTGAGATTACCAACAGGGATACAGTTCTCGGCTCCATTTCAAGGGTGATACTGTCACCGTTCAGCTTTACGGCAGACCCTCCGTCCGCAAGATCGAGAACCTTTGCTTCTGTGCTGTTTATGCCGTAAAGGCGGACGCTGCTGTATTCACCGTCGAGTCTGATGTCCGCAGTCGTTTTTTCGCCGAACGCTTTATTTGTTACCACAAGAGTAATGGTGTCTGTGTCACTGCCGTATATTGATGCATACGCTGTTGATGTTTCAATGTCATCGCTTACGCAGGAAACAAGAGTATCGCCGAAACCGTTCCCGCTGCCGTCAAAATTGGTGTAGAGGTCGATCGCCGCAAGCTGATACTGTGCTTCTCCTGCGAACAGGTTCGCGCAGTACACCTCATTCTGTGCGAAAATGCCGAGCGCGTCGGCTTCCATTATCGCGCCCGTAACATCGCCGGAACCCTGGAAATCGTACTCGGTGACAGCGATCTTTGTGCCGGGATAGAAGTTATCAACGGACTTTTTCAGCGCGGGCAGTATTGGCAGGAATTTCGCTCCCGTATCCGTTATCCAGCTGTCTTCCTTGTATGTGTCGTCCCACAGTGAGCGGGTGGCATTGAGCTTATTGTAAACGCAGGCGGGGTCGTCATAGTGGGCGCAGTACCGCTCTCCGCACGCCCCCTTTGCTTCGGTGTAGAAATGTACGTCAAGGACATCGAGCAATCGTGTTCCGCATTCGTCCTCTGCCTTTTTCATCTCGTCGAGATAGTAGTCGATGAACCACTTGTACTGCTTGTTTCCTTTTCTTATGTCCCTCCAGTCGGGCGCGTCGGAGAAGTTGAGGAAGGCGTAATACCCGAACAGCGCGGGTCCGAAGATCTCCGCACCGGGGTCGATCGCTTTTACTGCCTTTGACATAGTGACCGACTTTTCGATTATCTCGGCGCAGGTGACTTTTTCGGGATGCACAAGGGAATGTGTGCCGCTCCACAGGGCGGGTTCATTGTCGAGGGAATAGCCTCTGATGCCTCCGTTCTGCGAATCTCCGAGAGTCTGAACGAGATAGTTGACAAATTCGTCCATATAAACGGTGCCGTCATTCAGATCGGGTGTCAGAGTAAAATCCGAGCCTTTGACAAGTTCGATCTTGTTCCACCTTCCGGAAGGTGCGGCCTCGTTCTCTTTTACGGAGCCTTTCATATCTGCGGCGGCATATCCCGCAAGCTGGAGTGTCATGAGCGAATACGCGTCTTTGCGGGCGCAGACATCGGCAAGCTCCAGAGCGACACACCCCGGTTTATCTCTTATTTCCTCCGAAACTCTTTGGGGAAAATATCCGTCGGAGCTGTTCTTCCAGTCGGAACCGGCATTTGAAGCATTGTTCTCCCAGTTATAGGCGGTGTAGCGGTTTCCGCCTGCACGAACAGATCTCATCAAAGTATCCGAGTTCATCAGCCCGGCATTTGTCCCGTAAATATAGGGCGATATCGGCTTGCGGTCTTTTGATGTATCAACTGTTATATTTACAGTCCTCATATTTTCCTCTGCGCTCACGGGTGCGGCGCAGCATAAAAATGCAAACAAAGCCGCGGCAGCCGCCGCGTTTTTTCTGAATGACATATTCCGGCTCCTTTCAGATGATATTAACTTAGTTTTATTGTATCATCTCATCTTTTATATGTCAAGTTGAAATGTGAACCGGACGGTATCGGCTTTTCGTCCTTTCATTTTCCTATACAGGAATGTTATTGTTCTTTCCCGGCATATTCTGATGCAGATGTCCGTGAAAGCAGGGTTTTCTTTGAAAAATGCTTGACAAATGATAAAGGATGCGGTATAATAAGTTATACAAATCATACTTGTAGGAGAAATCATTATGGACGCACCAAAAGGAAAATATGCATGGACTGCCACAGTAGGCGAAAAAGGACAGATCGTTATTCCGAAGCAAGCCCGCGAGATCTTCGGCATAAAGCCGGGCGACACGCTTCTTCTGCTGGGCGACGAAAACCGAGGTATCGCAATACCGCCCAAAAACTCATTTGCGCATCTTTACGAAGTTGCATTTCCGTCAGAGGAGGAAGACGAATGAAAAAGATCATGATATTCTGCATACCCGCCCACGGACACACGAACCCCATTCTGCCTGTGGCAAAGGAGCTTGTTTCCCGCGGGGACGAGGTTAGGTTCTATTCCTTTGACGAATTCCGGGACAAGATCGTTAAGACGGGTGCGGAGTACATATCCTGTGACCGCTTCCTCGAAAAGCTGAGCAAGCGGGAAGAAGAAAACATGAAGAATGTCAACACCACCGAAATGAGCATTCAGGATATCCGCATCACGATCAATATGACGGAGTTCCTTGACAGCGAATACAAGTCATTCGCGCCCGATGTCGTGTATTCCGATTCCGCCTGTTTCTGGGGCAAGCTCAGCGCGTGGAAGCACAAAGTTCCGCTTGTGGTATCTACAAGCACCTTCGCGTTCAATCAGCTGTCATCTCAGTATATGAAAAACAGCCTGAAAGAAATGGCAGGGCTCATCTTCGGACTGCCGAAAGTGCAGAAGGAATTCCGCAGGCTGAGGGAATACGGCTATGAATCGAAAGGCTTTCTCTCTCTTGTGCAGAGTGACAACGCAACGGACTCCGTCGTTTACACATCAAAAAGCTTTCAGCCCTATTCCGAGAGCTTTTCCGACCGCTATGCATTTGTGGGACCTTCGGTATTATCTGAAAAACTGCCGGAAAAGCAGGAGCGCCCGCTTGTTTATATCTCCCTTGGAACTGTCATAAACGAGCGCCCGGAGTTCTACAATAATTGCATCGAAGCGCTGAAGAATGAGCCTGTCGATGTCATCATATCCTGCGGAAAAGCGCTTGATATGAGCGTATTCGGCGAACTGCCCGGAAATGTGAAGGTATATCCGTATGTCGATCAGCTCGATGTCCTTTCCGGAACGAGCGTTTTCATCACCCACTGCGGAATGAACAGCGTTTCGGAGAGCCTGTATATGGCTTCGCCCATGGTGCTTTATCCGCAGACGAACGAACAGCAGGCAGTCGCAAGAAGAGTGACGGAGAAAGGCGCAGGCGAGATATTGAAAGACGATTCTCCGGCTGGCATACGCGAAGCAGTAATGAAGATACTCGGAAATGAAAGCTATGCAGAAGCAGCAGGGAAGTGCTGTGAAGATTTCCGCGGGTGTTCCGGCGCAAAAGGCGCTGCCGACCATATAGAGAACGCTCCGAATCCTACCGACGGCAGGGACGTCATCAAAGAGCTAAGCAAAGCTGTCGTTATCGAACAGATACTCTACAATGTGATACTGATACTTACCGGCATTATCCTGTTCAGATTTGTCAGCGTGAATTATCTGTGGATCTATATTCCGGCGGCGATACTTCTCTCTTCACCGATAAAGGAGCTCTTTCAGCGGGCATATTACAAAAAGCTGA
>JAFVBZ010000244.1 GCA_017479645.1 Ruminiclostridium sp.
CCGACTGAAACGCAGTGGGGTTGGCAAAGACTCCGTTCAGAAACAGCAGAGTCTGTGCTATTTATGGGAAAACGCTCAACCGCGCTGAATAAAAAGCATTGACTTTTCAGAGATTCTGTGATATTATGATAGTGTATGTTTGAAAACGTATATTTTCTTGACGAAAGGATCACTATATTCTCATGAAAAAAGTTATAGCGGTTTTTGCCGCATTTTTAATGGTATTCTGCATCGCCGGCTGTGATTCCGGTAAAAAGCCCCAGGAGTCCGCAGTTACCACGACTGCAGACCCGAACAGCGTCGAAGTCCCCGATTTCTCCGGTCTTACCCGCGTTCAGATCGAGATGAAATACCCGAAACTCAATATCAAATTCGATGAAAAGTACGACGATTCCGCCGATGAGGACGAGGTGATCTCCCAGACCCCCTCTGCCGGCACAAAGATCAATAAGGACGACGAGATCCTTATCGAGATAAGTCTCGGCGGTAAGCTCGTTGAAGTTGACGACTATACCGGACGCAATATCGACGATGCAAAGACCCTTATCGAGAAGCAGGGACTTGTCTGCGACATCGTTTACGACGACAGCGAAGCCGTTGCCCGCAACTGCATCATAAGCACGATGCCCTCCGCGAGAACAATGGTAGAGAAAGGCTCAACGGTCATCTGCTATGTAAGTCTCGGCTCGGCTGTGCAGGAAATACGCGTCCCGGATATGCTCGGAATGTCGATCGAGGACGCGACCAAGATCGCAGAAGAAAACAGCATCGGACTTACAATAACCTACGACAACACCTCGATACTCGAACCCGGCACTGTTATCAGGCAGGGCGTTGACCCCGACACAGTAGTCGAGCCGAACACAAAGGTGGAAGTGGTTATTGCAGGTGAAAATGCTTCCGCGATAAGACGCACAACGATAACTGTCAACGTAAACAGCTCTCTTGAGGGCGAATTCGAGATCAAGTACTACATCGACGGCACGCTTGTTCCCGAAAAGACCGAGATCAAGGAGATAAGCCTTACCCGCAAGATCGAGTGGGAGCTGAGCGGAACGGACGTACACACCTACTCGATAATGGTGACGAGCCGTGCCACCGGACAGACCGGCAAGCTTTACGAGATCGAGGTTGACTTCACCACCGATCCGCCCGCAAGAAACATTCTCGACTCGAACGTGAACGTATTCCGTGAGCTTTTAAACGCGTGACGATGAAAATTCGCGCCGGGTATTGACAAAACGTTCCGGCTGTGATATAATGTTAAATCGACAACGGTCATTGGGTTGCTCCCCATTGATTCATTTTACAGAGGAAAAGGCGGTGACAGTAATGAAAGAGGGAATTCATCCCAAGTATGAAGCTACAACGATAAGGTGCGCGTGCGGAGCCGTATTTGAAACACGTTCCACTAAGAAGGATATCAAAGTTGAAATATGCTCGAAGTGCCACCCTTTCTTTACCGGCAAGCAGAAGCTCGTTGATGCGGGCGGACGCGTTGATAAGTTCAAGAAGAAGTACAATCTTGGCTGATTATGCTGAAAGCTTCAGATGCCCTGCGGTTCCGCGGGGCATTTTTTCTGCGCAGTACAAAGAAATCCCAAAATTCGGCACAAAACCTATTGAAATATAGAAAGAATTATGTTATAATATTATAAATATGTTGAAAGGAATGCAAGTAAATGGCTGACAATCATATAAAGTTCCCCTCCCCCGAAGAGGAAAACAATAGCAATACAAATACAAGTTTCGCGCCGGAAGCATCGACGCCTTCCCCGTCGGAAGTATTCCCCGATCTCGGAAACGAGAAGCTTGTAAAGGCAATGGAAGACCTCAAGGCGAACGAAAACAAGGAGACACAGACTGCACTCATCGAGCAGGTCATCTCCGCAAAGTTCTTTGCGCCTGTTGAAGTAATAGATGCAGACGGCAAGCCGATACAGGGTCACGGAAGGCTTGCAGTACCGAAGGACGCGAAGTTCAATTTCAAGCTTATACAGAATGTCAAGGGTGAGCAGTACTTCACTGTATTCACCGACATCAACGAGTATCTCAAATGGAACAAGGGTCCGAAAGTAAACACGATTATCGTGGTATTCCCGCAGATAGCACAGCTTGCGGCGCAGAAATCCGACTCGATAAAGGGCTTTGTTATCAACCCCATGGGTCAGAACATCGTATTCTCGCAGGACGCTATTGCAAACCTCATCGACGCTATGAAGGCAGTTGCGGAGAATGCGAAAGCGGCGCGCGAAGCTGCACAGCAGCAGCAGGTAAAGCTTATGTTCGGCAAGCCCACCAACATACCGGAAGCGGTACTTGGTGCATTCCGCAAGAAGCTTATGAAGACACCCGAAGTAAACGAGGCGTACTTCTGCATGCTCAAGCAGGGCGACCAGGAGTTCTACCTGTTCACGCTTGACATCAACGCAGATAATGAGACCTGCCACGAGATCGGCGATTCGCTGTGCGAGTCAGCGAAGATGTTCCTCACGAAGTTCCCGATAATGGCGGCTCCCGTGAACTCTCCGTTCGGCGAGGGCGCAAAGAAAGTTGACCAGCCTTTCTACGTTAAAGGTCAGTAATGGCATTGTCTGAAAAAACAAGACTGCTGAAATTAGTCGGTTTCAGCAGTCTTTCTTATTTCCCGAACGGAGTCTTTGCCAACCCCGCTTTCGCGCACTCACTCTGCTATAATCAAACGGAGTCTTTGCCAACCCCACTGCGTTTCAGTCGGCAGCCGCCCATAGCTGTGCGCTCTGAAATACTGCATTAATTTAGGGTGTCCAGCCCCCTTTTTTAAAGGGGGTTGGCGGGAGCTGACCGCCCATAAAGAACTTTCCGTATTTCCTTTGGCAGCGCGGTTTCTCACGCTGCCTTTTTGTTGTAATCTCTGCTGTCAACGGTAGCCGTGACGACATACACGTTGAAGCGGAAGCATATTTCGACCTCCTGCTCACGGTAGCCATTGGACTTGTCAGCTTCGTGGACGATGATCTTCTCGATGAATTCGTGCATCAGTTTCGGTGTGAGCTCTGAAATTCGCTCGTGCCTGCGAACAATCTGCAAAAAGTGGGATATGTCGCTGCTCTTCTGCTCTTTGGCTTCGATTAGCTCGCGGAGCTTCACGACTTCCGCTTTCAGCTTTTTCTGTTCGTCTGTGTAGGAAGCTGACATCTGCGAAAACCGCTCGTCGTCGATCTTGCCGAGAACATTGTCCTCGTAGAGTCTTGTAAACAGTCTGTCGAGTTCCTCAATGCGACGCTCGTTCTTAGCAAGAAGCCGCTTGGCTTTCTTGACTTCATCGAGATGCGAGACTGCCGACTGTTCCATTGACCGCTGAACGAATGCGTCCTCATCATCGTGGACTGCACAGAGAAGCTTGTTTATCTCGCTCAGAACGATCTCGCTGAGTATGCAAGTTCTGATGTAATGTGCGGAACACTCGTCGTAGTGCCGTGAATATGTGGAACACTTCAGACATTCCTTGTTCTTTGGCGTATCGCCGCCGCGCGAGATGTAGAGCTTTTTGCCGCAATCGGCGCAATAGACGATACCGGAGAACGGATTCGGCTCCGAGCACTTCTTCTGCGGTCTGCGTTTGTTCTCGCGGAGCTGCTGCACAAGGTCGTAGTCGTGCTGCGAGATGATTGGCTCATGGGTGTTCTCGAATATTAGCCAGTTTTCTTTCGGCAAGTCTATCCTTTTCTTGCATTTGTAGGACTTTTTGGTCGTTTTGAAGTTGACCGTGTGACCGACGTATTCAAGGCGTTCGAGAATATCACTTATGCTGCGATGATCCCAATGTGCCAAACCTGTTCCGCGAGAACGTATCGACGGAGTAGTTACACTCTCGGAGTTCAGCGCTCTTGCGATCTGACGCGGACCGCGCCCTTCAATGCACATTCTGAATATGCGCCTGACCACTTCCGCTGCGGGCTCGTCGATCACCCAACGATTCTTGTCGTCCTCGGACTTCTTATAACCGTAGGGCGGATTGACCGCAAGCGGCTTTCCTGACTGTCCTTTTGCCTTCAACACCGCGCGCACCTTGCGAGAAACGTCCTTGGCGTAAAACTCATTAATAAGATTCTTGAACGGCGCAAAATCGTTGTCCCCGCGCTGGGTATCAACATTGTCGTGGACTGCAATAAAGCGCACATCGTGTTCCGGGAAAAACATTTCTGTGTAGTAGCCCGTCTGCAAATATTCGCGTCCGAGACGGGACAAGTCCTTGACTATGACCGTTGAGACCTTTCCGTCCTCAATGTCAGACTTCATACGCTGGAAGTCCGGACGGTCGAAGCTCGTACCGCTGTAGCCGTCGTCAACATAGACCTGTGGATTCAGAAAACCGTTGTCCTTGGCGTACTTGAGCAGTATTTCCTTTTGATTTGTAATGCTGTTGCTTTCTCCCGCGAGCATATCGTCCTGCGAGAGTCTGCAATAAAGTGCCGTTATCTTGTTTGTCATTATCTCTCCTTTCCCAACAAACAAGCGGCGGCTCAGTTTGTACTATTATTATACACCTTTTCAGAAGATTTGTCAAGGCTTTAAAGTTTCATTTCACTAAACCGCCGCTTTTCATTGTTTTTAATTGTCAGTATCGTTCAGATCCTGCATAATCAGCCTATCGACGACATCGGCAAGGGTCTCCGTACATTCAAGGTTGAAGTGCGTTCTGACCTTGTACACCGACCTGCCGAATCTGTAAATCGACACATTGTCTGTCTGAACGGACTGTTCTGCCGTATTCGCTACGGCGGGCGTTGTGAGTAATTCATTTTCTCTCAAATAAACCTCCTGTCTCTACCGGCAAGCCGTATATATCTTAGCTCGTCCGGTCTTAGTGTTTCCTCTCTTAATCATTTTTTAAAGGCTGCGGTCTTTCTTTTTCTTGGGCGCAGATTTCTGTTTTGCCTTTTCTTCGTCTTTCTTACGTTGTTCCTCCTCTCTTTTACGCTGTTCTTCCTCCTGCTGACGCTGGCGTTCTTCGGCTTCGATACGCTCCTGTTCCTGCTTTGCAAGATCGTCCCGCCGCTTACGTTCGAATTCCATACGGGATTTTATAAAGTCCGTGAGATACCAGAACTTCGTGCCGTCCGCATAATACCCGACATCCTCGCCGTCAAAGACTGCCACATCGCCATCATTGACGATGCGTTCACGAATAAGCGTCGAGAGCATTTCTTTCAGGTCGTCGGGATTGGCGTTCAAGTCATAGACGCTTCGCTTGGACTTAACGATGTAGTCATCAATGTTCGCACGTTCTCTGGGGACATTCTCACCGAAAAAAGGCTGATAAACTGTGATCTTCTGTGACTGCAAGCGTTTGACACGTTCCTGTTCCTGCTCGTCGAGCTTTTCACGGGTTCTCTTAACGATTTTGGTGATGTAATCGTCCCGGTCGCCGTAAGTTTTGATGATGCTTTGAAGGACAGCCTCGCGCTGTTTGAGGGCTTCAAGTTCTGACTGCATTTCTTTGAGCCGTTCGTTATCGGCAGCAATATCATCGGCATATCCCGAAACGTCCGCAAAAGCATTGACACCGGCGTTCGCAAGTATCAGCTTGTCTGCTTTCCGCTTTGCAGCAGCGTACTCGCCGAACTTGTGCTTACCGAAATATCTCTCGGCGGCGGAAGCTACGATCTGCTTGTGCTGAATATCCGCCGATAAATCCGTGACAGCAGTTTCAAGCTCTGTTATCTTCTTCTGCGACTGTTCAAGCAAGCCCTCGGCTTCACCGATAGAATGGATATGCTCGCCATTGATGATCTGATTCTGCTTCATCAGAAGTCCGGTCATATCCTTCACGCCTGCCGCAAAACAGATATTCCGAGTCTCGCGCTCAAAGTCCCTCTGTATCATTTGGAATATTTCGCCGAGAGTGCGCTCCTTCGGCTGTGCGTCAAGGTAGTCATTTATACGGTTGATAAGTTCTTCCTCGGAGTAACCAATACCGAGATTATGAAGCCTGACCGCCCGCTTTTGGTCGGGCGCTTTCACAGAAATATACATTCCGCGCTTGATCGTGTAACCGTGAGCTTCCATGATTTTCAGAAGCTCGTCGAAATCTTTGGCAAGCGGAATCAGGCTGTCAATGTATTGTGAGATGTAAGCCTTCCACGACGTACCTTTCTTTCTGTGCTTCCACTCGGCGTAGGAGTAGTTGTTGCCTTTCTCGTAATCGAATTTCAACATTATCGGAATTATCCCGCGCTCAATGCAGATGTCGTCGGACAAATCGCGGGTGCGGAGTATCTCCGAAAGGTTATTGTTCAGCTTCTTGCCGTCAAGGGTGTAGCAGCAGACGCAGATGTGATTATGCAGGTGCGCTTTGTCAAGGTGTGTGGTGATAACCGCCTGAGCCTTGTCACCATAGAGCCGACGCACAAGTTCCATTCCGATCTCGTGTACCTGCTCCGGCGTTACCTTGTCATCGGGCGAGAATGACTGAATGATGTGTATTGCCTTAACAGTCCCGTTTCCGGTTTTCGGTTTGGGTGCGTTGAACCTGTGACCGCTGTAATGCTCGTAAACCGCTTTCATGTTCATATACGCTAAATGCGCGTCGGGAAAGCAGTTCATTGAATCAGCATAGAGCAGTTCTTCCGTTTTATCGGGATTTAGGATATACCTTAAAGTGTTCCCCACTGTTGTGTGGATAGAAACGAACTTACAATACGGCAAATCTCCTTCACCCCCGATTCAAGTTTTTCAATATCCTCAGCGTAAATGCTGTTGATCTCGTTTGCCTTGCGGGCGAGCTGGTTTATATTGCCGCCCACAGCGTTTATTGCCTTAACGACGGAACCGGCAGCTTCCATATCGCAGTATGAGATGCGCTTATCAATCGAAACTCTCTTTATGTACGTTCCAGTCTTCATATGCATCTTAGCGGCACGGCGCTCAACCTCTTCCCATTCGTCAAGGTCGTATGTGACTTTCTTCTCCTTTACCTGCTTATACTTTCTCATTAGTTTTTCCTCCATTTCATTGTTAGCGATAGCGGTGTCATAACGATTGCTCAAAATCTGCAACGATCAGGGCTACGGGTTCCCTGATCGAAAAGCGGCTGCTACGAAGCAGTCCGCGTCGGGAAAAAAGTGCAGAAGTCGGTTGCCTCCGACAAAGAATGCACTTTTTTCCTTGCTTGCTATAGAGCGAAATCTTCAAAATATGCACCACTTTTTTTTGACACTTATTTTTCGATTGACGTACTTTTGGCGCGGGCTGCTGCACGCGATACTGAGTTGGACTGCGGCAATTGGAGATTATGCGGCTGTTTGACATAGATTCCGACCTCCTTAAAATGATTATTGCTGTATGATATTGACGGACGAGGGGTGTGGAAAACTGAAATGCGCTGCAAGCACACAGTTTTCCTTACTTCGGCTTAATTGCCTCACATCGCAGTCGGCAAGCCTGTCAAGGGGGAGGCTTCAAAAATTTTTCGCCCTGATAATAAAGCGAAAAAATTTTAGAGTACCCTTTACAGGCGCAGGCGAGCTGCGATATAATGGGCAAGCCGAAGTGAGATACAAAGCCTTGCACGGTCAAAGACTGTCCGACCGTTTTCGGCTCTGACATAAGCATACCACAAAAAAGAGGGCTGTGCCGTATGTTCCATAAGAAAAATAAATTTCTTTTTCCGGGGGTCGCGTTCTATATATGGAATGAGATCAAGGGTCGAGGTTTGGGGTAGGCAAAAATGAAAAATTTTCTGAGAAATGTCCCGAAAAGGGTACAGTTGTATTGTTTTTGAAAGACTGATGTGTTATTATATAGATGAAAAGAAAATAAGGCAGGCTCGTTTTGGAACACGAACCGACCTTATCCAAAAAGTATAAAGGGGGCAGCAGGAATGACTGTTAAGACCACAATGGGCGAGAAGCTCAAAGACCTGCGCGTTGAGCGCGGACTGACCACAAAACAGCTTTGTGAGATGACACAGATCTCGGAGGCGGTGTACAACGGACTGGAAAACGATTCTCCACGCGATACCGGCTACAGTCGCATTATCACTCTCGCAAAGTTCTTCGATGTCCCGACGGACTACCTGCTCGGCTTCACCGAGAGTCGTATCACCAAGAACATCGAGCTTAAGGAATTGGGGCTCTCCGATAACGCCGTTGAGGTGCTTATGAAGCATAAACAGGATAATATGCTTGTGAGTGAGCTGATTGAGCATGGCGAGTTTATCGATCTGATGAACGCGATAGATGTTTATGTGCGCCGCGTGGCTGCCCCGAACCTTGCTATGATGAATGATATGATCGGTATTACACAGTCCGGATTCGAAACGATGTTCGAGGGCGAAGAAAAGCCCGATGGGTATGACAGCGCCATGCGTTACATAAGTGAGACACCGATCAATGAGGACGAATATCTGCGTTTCAGAATTTCCGAGCGGTTCAATAGGATATTGCGTGATGTATATAATCATCACTCCAGTTCAGTCAACAAGGAATTCATTGACAGAATGGCAGAATCCAAAATGTTGTCGTCAAGTATGTTGAAGGCATTGGAGCGCATAAAGTCCGGTGAACTCGTAGTTAATGACTTTGAAGATGCTCTCAAAATAGTGCTTGATGAATCCAATGTTGACTTTCCTGACTTGTCAGATGCAGAACTAAACGAATGGTATGAGAAGGAGAATATTATCGGCGATCTGTTCATGAAGCTGCCCAGATCAGACCTTGAAGTAATGGCATGCGGCGACAAAGATTTTGTTGACGGCGTTATGGAAATGAAGAAGGCAAAAGCCATGGCTTCTAAAAACTCGTTCAAACCTCCGGCACAGCATAGGGGCGGTCAGAGAAAAAGAAAGAGATGAAAATACAGTAATTTCCTATTTTAAGAAATATTCACCTTACAAATGTGTTGACTTTGTGTAATAAATGTGATACAATATATTTAATAATTACACGAAAGGACTGATACTATGGCAAAGACTGAAACTCTCCACATCCGTGTCAACGAACAGGTCAAGACAAATGCCGAAGAAACGCTTGATATGCTTGGTATCTCGATTTCCGAAGCAGTCAATATGTTTCTCTGTCAGGTCAACCTTACCGGCGGGCTGCCGTTTGCTGTGAAGCTCCCCGCGCCTGAGCGCGTTATGGTTCGCTCAAAGACTGATCTGATAAACAAACTAGATGAAGCCGATGCCAATCTCAAAACAGGCAAGGTTTCGGACGCAAAAGACACCTTCGGGAGATTAAGGAGCAGGCATAATGTATAAAACCGTTATCTCCGACGCTTTTGAAGTCGACTTGGACAGCACTCTCACCTATATCGAAACGGAATTGTTTAATGCCGGTGCTGCTACTAACCTTCTTGACCGCTCGGAAGAAACCGTAGCCCGCATAGTGAGAACCCGCTTATGTACCCACTCTATCACGACGAGGACATTGCCGCTCGCGGGTATCGCTACGCTGTTGTCGGGAATTTCCTGATATTTTACAAGGTCAACGAAGCGGAGAAATCTGTGTTAATTGCGCGATTCCTGTACGGCGAGCAGAACATAGTCGAACAAATATAAAGAACGCCTGCGAGCCCCGCAGGCGTTGAATATTTATTAAGTATTTCAAAAAAATAAAGATTTATATACCTTGTGCAAAAATCTCTTCCTAATGATCATTTTGACCAAACAAATGCGCAAATGCTTCGCTCGCTAAATCGGTAGAGCTTTAAAAAGCTGTATGAGAATCGCACAATGACAGTCACTCCTTTGCTTGTCCTAATTGACATAATTCTCCAAAACAGTGTCCTTCCTAATTTTATTACGGGTTTTGTTCCCACAAACAGGACACAATATCCATTCGCATTTCATCATAATTAGTCTCTAATCCTTTCAAATCTCATTTTATATGACTTTTGCAAGCTGTTA
>JAFVBZ010000245.1 GCA_017479645.1 Ruminiclostridium sp.
AAATCTGCTTGGTGCTGCCGGCTTAAAGTTATCCGGTACTTTCAAATTGCCTATCGCTTTAATCATTGGGCGAAGTATCATGGCGGGAACGACCGCCGGACTATCGGAAAAAGTATTGAATGACAATGCTGCTATTTCTCGTTTATAGAACAGATTATGAAGCACATCACGGCACGGCGAACTTGTTACACACAACTCCATCCCGTCGGGTATCATTCCTCTTTCATCCATTTTCTGAACATCGTATTTGCCTTTTTCCATAGAAGTGCAGCAAAGCAGAAAACGCTTGTCGAAATCGCCTATAAATAACTGATTCCCACGTTCTTCATCATTCGGGTCAGGGCGAAGGATAACACATAATTCAAGGTTTTCCCGATAACCCTGAAGCAGCAGCTCCGTAAAATGTATTAGACCCTCATCGTCATCATCGGTTCTGATTTTTATCTTGTCAAGTTCTTTCCAAAATTGTTCGTTGGTCATTGCTTGGTATCCTCCTATATATTTACAGTTCGGTGATTATCGTTCCGTTTTTCTTTGCTTCCTGATAGATCGTCTCGGCGTTTTCCGCGCTATCCTTGTAGGCAACTGCGACATGACCGCTGCAAATGATAATATTCTTGAACGGAAGCAAAGTTGTCAGGATCACCACCGGCAGAGTAAAATCCTCTGTCAGCTGTTCTATGGTATCAACTATCCCCTTTGCAAAATATACTTTCTCTGTATCCAAATCAACAAAAACAGAACCGTTTTTCCGATGCCTTACCACGGCAAATCTTCCGTTTACAAATCTTTTCCACCCGTTCAGAAGTTCTTTATGTTCGGCTGGCAGCGTTTCTTTTTCAGAATCAATATATTCATCAAACAAAGAGGGTTGCTGCCACAGCTTTTCCGAAATGCTCATAAGCGCTCTGTCGTAATCCATGATAACCTTTTCCTCTCCGACAGTCACGCTTTCACTATCGAATACGCTGAATTTTCGGTTGATGTACCCAAGCAGCGGCATAAACGTTTTATAGAACAGTTGAGACTCATTTTTTGACAGCACTGCACTGTGCAGTCTTGCTGTGTTGTCCTGATATTTGGCGTTTTTGACCGGATTACCGAAGCGCTGTGACCTGCTCTTTTTCTTAGCCATATTAGTTCTCCTTTAAGTCTGAACTTGTTTATAATAAATTATTGTATCTCCCGCGTATCATTCCACTCCATAAATTCATTAAATCCGAGCGGCTTCGCGTAATAATACCCTTGAAAGCTGTGAACGCTGTATTTTTGCAGGATAGCCTTCATGCCCTCGGTTTCGATACCCTCGACGCAGACCTCCGCTCCGTATGTCGAAGCCATGACCGCAATTGACTTTATCAGCTTTCTGTCCTTGTCGTCCTTTTCGATGTTTCGGACGAAGCTGCGGTCGATCTTTATGTAGTCGAGTGGAAGGTTTCTCACTATGCCAATGGACGAGAATCCGGTGCCAAAATCGTCGAGCGCGACTTTAACACCCTTGCCGCGCAGGTTCACTGTGATATTTTTGAGCAGCTCCATATTGAGCAGCCTGCACCGCTCGGTTATCTCAAAGCACAGATTTGTCGGCGGAAATCCCGTTTCATCAAGGAGCCTGCCGACCATATCAACAAAATCAGGCATTTCAAGCTGAGTGTACGAAAGATTGACATTTATCATAAATTCAGGTTCGCTTGCGATTATCTTTTTTGCATCCGTCAGAGCTGTCCGTATTATCCATTCTCCCAGCTCGGGGAACAGAGGGTCTTTTTCGAGCAAGGGTATGAAATGATCGGGCGGGACTATGCCGTATTCATCACTGTGCCAGCGGAGCAATGCCTCAGCACCAATGAGCTTTTCCGTATGCGAATCCACAACGGGCTGATAAAGCAGGAAGAAGCCCTTGTTTTCATTCATTATCGAAGCCCTTATGAAATGGAACTTTTCCAGTCGGTGCTTATTCTCGTCGTTGAGGTCGTTGCGGAACTCAACCAGATCGCCGTGTCTGCGCTGCTTTGATTCTCCGTAAACATAGTTCAGGCAGCCGTAAACGGTGCGGTGATCGACGTTGAAATTATCCACAGTTATAAACCCCGCGTTCATATCAAGGATAACATACTTATCGTCTACAGAAGTTCCTGCTCTGAAAGCTTTCCGAAGAGCAGTGTATTTTCGCTCTATCTCTGCGACAGGCAGTTTTGTCATGATTGCAAATTTCGTCCCGTCAAGTCTGTAGACCATACCGCTGTTGTCCGAATGGTCGAAAAGGTATCTGCCAACGGTCTGGAGCACACGGTTGCCGAAATTATAGCCGTAAAGCTCGTTTATCTCCGACAGCTTGCTTATGCCGAGCATAACAATGTGTCCCGATTTCTTGTTGTCAAGAGCCCACTGTATGTCCTCAAAGAAACCGTACTGATTTCGCAGACCTGTCAGCTGGTCTATCTGCCCGTGTACGCTGTGATTCATTATCGAGCCGCAGAAATAATCGTCATTGCCCTCCGTATCATGCAGCACTATCCCGCGGCAGGTGCATAGATCATATCCTCCGTCGGGTCTTACCGCGCGGTACTGCATATTATGCGACAAAGCCTTACCCGTGAAAAGCGCTTCGATACTGCGGCGATAGGTCTCTCTGTCATCGGGGTGAACCTTTTCCGTCCATATACTGCCCATGTTGTACATATACTCCGAGGGCAGACCGAAATGCTCCACGGCAGCTTTCGACCAGCGGGAATAATCATGCTTCATATCGCAGATAAAAATGTACACACCATCGGAAACAACTGTCAAAGCCTTGAAAAGTCTGTCAAGTATCGTACTTCTTTCGGAAGTTATGGGAATGAGCATATTTTCCTGCTCATGGCTGCCACCGGTTTTCAGAGAAGCTAACTCCTTCAGGTGTAACTTGTTTTCATACATTTTGGTATCCGCACGTCCGAAAACATCACTGATGCCCTTATCGCTCCCTCGTTCGTAGGAAG
>JAFVBZ010000246.1 GCA_017479645.1 Ruminiclostridium sp.
CTTCCTATATTTGCCTGTTTTTTATGCGGGTGTACCTATCTGCGGAACAGCTTTCGGAAGGTCGGAGACAAGTGCATAAACTCCGTTTTCCATATCTTTCCGGCGCTCGGCATTTTTCAGAGCATCGACATGAGCTTTCCGCTTCGCCTTATACTTATCGTCATACTTTTTCTGCTTGCCGTTCGCTTTGCGTTTGAGATAGTTCTGATGGAGCCTTTCCTTGCGCTCTTCGATCTTGCGCTGTTCCTCTATCTGTTCGGGAGTAAGCTCCACCTCTCTGAAATGCGGCGGCACATACTGCCCGATAAAATTGAAATAAATGTCAATGCGCTGGGTGCTGTCTGCTCTGCCCTTATGATCGCGCTCGAACACAACTATCTTATCCACAAACTCGTTAATCATAACCGTGGTAAGCTGCTCGACATTCATATACCTGTCAACAAGGGCGATAAACTTCTGATCTCCACTTGATTCGTGAGATTTGCCCGCAAGGTACTTTTCTATCTGCGACATTTCGACACGGTTATCGGACTGCTCCTGCCCATACTGACTGTCAAGCATTGCAAAGCGTTCATCGCTGATCTTGCCGCTGACATTATCTTCATAGATACGACACAGCAGTTTTTCAAGCTCTGTCGAACGCTGCTGCAACTCCGATAACCGCTTTTTCTTCTGCCTGACCTCGGTATCGGCTTTAATGCCCTGAGCACCCTTTATGGATCCCACAAATTCCTCACGGTTCAGCTTCGCATACTCGATTATTGCACGGATCATATCTCCGATAAGCTCCATTACATCTTCGGCTCTGACCCTGTGAGACGATACGCATTTTGTGCCGACAGGTGTTTTGCTGTAGCCGCAGCAGGTAAAATGCGGAATCCGCTTGCCGTTGTTGACTCTATGAACATACATCTTACTGCCGCAGTCCGCACAATACAAAAGTCCCGTCAACGGGTGCGCTTCTCCCCAGCCGTCCGGATAACGGCGAACAATCCCTCTGATACGCTGCACATTGTCAAAGGTTTCCTGATCTATGATCGGCTCCTGCGTATTCTCGAAGATCACCCAGTTATCCTCACTGACATAATGGCTCTTTTTGTCCTTGAAATGCTTTGCAGTTTTGAAATTGACAGTGTGACCGAGATACTCGCGCTTTTTCAGAATATTCGCTATCGTTGACGAACTCCAGTGATACGGATTATCAAAAACTTTGTGCTGATGAAGCCCAGCGCCGAAGCGTGCCATGTGAACGCCCGGTATTTCCACTTGTTCGCTTTCAAGTATCTGCGCGATCTGATACGGACCCTTGCCCTCCATTGTCATACGGAAGATACGGCGCACTATCTCTGCTGCTTCTTCGTCGATTATCCATTGGTTGTGGTCGGTAGGAGATTTCAGATAACCGTAGGGTGTGGAGCTTGCAACGTGCTTTCCCGACTTACCTTTAGATTTGAATGTTGACTTGATCTTCTTGGAAATATCCTTGGCGTAAAACTCGTTCATCAGATTTCGGAACGGTGACATCTCGTCCTCGCCACGCAAAGTATCGACATTATCGTTGAGAGCGATAAGGCGGACACCGCGCTGACGGAGAATCTCCTGATACATTCCGACTTGGATATAGTCGCGTCCGAGACGGCTCATATCCTTGACCACAACGGCGTAAACATTACCCTGTTCTACCTCGTTCATCATCTCGACAAATCCCGGACGGTCAAATCGTGTTCCCGATATTCCGTCGTCAGTATAATGCGTAGGGGCAGGCAGGCTGTTGTTACGCGCAAATTCTTCAAGCATTTTCTTCTGATTGGTGATACTGTTGCTCTCACCCTGAAGCTCGTCGTCCTTGCTCAGACGCTCGTAGAGGGCTGTGAACTTGAATTTACCCATAAATTGACCTCCTTCGGCTGTTTATGTAACCTGTACTTTCAATATTAACCGGCATTTGCGGGATTCTTCAAATGCGTGATTAATATTTCCCCTATATTATACAACACCTGCGGCTTTTTTAAAGTCCTTATAGTAAGAAACAGCCATTGCTCCGGGATTGTTGCTTTCAAGCTCGTCCATCATCAAATCAAGCTGCGATTTGGCTTTCGGATCATTTTCATCGACTTCAGCAAGCTTCAAGAAGCGC
>JAFVBZ010000025.1 GCA_017479645.1 Ruminiclostridium sp.
AAACCACTTTGTTCCGAGCTTATGGCGTTCGCTGTCCTGCTCCGCCTTGTGCTTTTTCAGAATATCAAGCACAAGTTGTGGCAGCTTCATCGAACGCTGGGAGCTTTTAGTCTTTGTGGTATCGGTGTAAATGCCTGTCCTCACCGTGTAATTTGATGTGCGCCTTACACTTACCACACCGCTCTCAAAATCAATGTCCTTCCACTCCAAGCCCATTAACTCGCCCCGACGAAAGCCCGTATAGACCGCAAGTGTAATAAATGTCCTGTACTTTAGCGGAGCATTTTCGAGAAGCCTAAAGAGTTGTTCGATCTCCTCAATGGAATAGATCTCTTTTTCCTTTTTATTGCCTTTCGGCACATAGACCTTTCTGCAAGGATTTTCGGAGACGATGTCCATTCGCACCGCGTAGCTGAACACATCACTTATGAAGCTGAGGTGATGTACTGCAGTTTTCCTTGATAGCGGCTTGCCCGTCTGCATATTTTTGCCGTTGAGCACAAGTTCATTGATGAACTGCTGTATCTGCCGACCTGTTATCCTGTCGAGCCGCAAGTGCCCGAATGCAGGATATACTCGCTGTGTCACCTGACGCATACTCAACTGGGCAAAAGAACGAATAGAACTTGATGCTTTGCGTAATATAATAAAATCCGAAGATTATCTTTCATTTGTCAATACGATCGAGTGCCTTGAAAATGAGGATTGTATCAAGCCGGTCAAAAGCAGTGGAAAGAACGGAAAGAATCCAGGACTTTACTTGAAGTATCACATTATAAGGGAAAAGGATCATGATGAGGACTTGATCAGGGAGATCAAAGGACTTCACTTTTGGATATCATCTGAACGATTTTTAAAGCATCCCGAAAAGTATTTATCATGCAGAACTTTTATATATACACTAAGCGAATTCCTTAAAATCCATTCTGATAAGCTGGAGACTGCATTATCCGAAAATGAAAGGGCATATCAGATCTGGAAGGATGAAAAAGCCCTTGACAAAAAGAACGGAAAAGATAACATCAGGCTTTTGAAAGAGTGCGGAGTGTTTGAAAAGCTGAATACATGCAAAACAAGCTGCATATCAGATGTTTGAAAGATGTGCTTATGGACGGCTGTCCCGAGATCCATTCTATAGTTGTGTTTTCAAACCGCTGCACATTGAAGGATGTCCGCACTCACAGCGGATACAAGGAGATCTCTGTCATATACAGGAATCAAGTCAGAGATGCTGTTGAATTGATAAACCGCGAGACACCCGAGATGACGCCCGATGCACTCTGCGAAGAGATCTATTCCGTGTTGTATAAGTATTCCCAAGTCACAAAAGATGTCAAAGCAGCTCATATCCAAGCGATAAACGCTCAGTTTAACAGTATCAAAGCAGATGAAACAGTGACGACATCAGATCTGCCTCAAAACCTTCAACCGTCCGTGACATCAAGCTCTGATATAAAAATGCCCGCGCCAACGGTGAAAACAGCACCTGATACACCTCTGTCCGGTATCATAAAAAAATGCCCGCGATGCAGTTCACCCTTGGCTCTCAGAACTGCCAAGAAAGGACCTAACGCGGGACAGGAGTTTTATGGATGCAGTAATTTTCCAAAGTGCAGATACACGAAGAAAGTTTGATTAGTAGATTGAAAAACGATCGAATGTTGTCCGACCGTTTTTCTTATATTAAGTTATCATTTTATTTCGCATAATACTTCTGATTTCGGCTCGACGGTTTGCTTTCCGTCAAGCCGATCTTCCCGCTGTCTATAAGCGGCTGGATATACATTTTGATCGCGTAGGTCACCGAGGACAGTCCGAGGAAGTCTGCGAGTTCTTTGCGGGTGCGGGGAGTCTGGCAGAAGCTGAGCAGCTGTGCCGTCCTGTCATTTTCAGCATCAAAAGCAGCGTCATCCTGCAAACGGAAGATAACTTTGAATTCTCCGCGAAGGTCTATGAATTCGGGAGCAGGAAGACCGTGTTCTTTCAGCTCCCTGCGCATGGTCGGGACACCGGTGTAGCGGTTCTCTGTCACGTTCAGAACTTCGAGAGCCGTTGCGATGACAGGGTTTCTCGTGTCCGGCTGAACTTTGCCGAGATCGTTGACCGAAAGTCTGCCGTACAGACCGCCCGGATTTGTGATCTCCAGCCTGTCCGCAAAAATCGTTAGCTGTATCGGCTTGCCCTCGGTATGAATACTGTAGTCACGGTGAACAAGCGCGTTCAGTATCGCTTCGCGGACGGAGTTGGCCGGATAGTCAGTTCGGTCACGGCGTTTGCCTGTTTCAGGATCAATGATGGTTTTTGTCCGAGTATTCTTCCTGACAAACTGCAAAGCGTCTTCAAGCATCTCGGGCAAAGTTCCTTCAATGCGTTGGTTGTCGATGAAACGCGAGCCATCGATGTCGGTATCGCCGAGCTCCGTTCCGGGGACAGAGACCGCGATAATACCGAGCTGCGGATAATACGCCTGTGGGAACAGTCCGAACAGCATCTCGGCAGCCAAAGTCGGGTGCTCACCTGTCTGCATACCCATAAGTTCAAGGATCTTGTCATCCTCAAGCTTAGACAGATTTTTCTTGTTGAGCTTCAGTTTAAGAAGATAATCCGTGAGTTTGTTCTCGTCAAGAGAGGACATCAAAGCGCGGTCAACGCTTCTGATCTCATCCTTGTATTTTTCACGGTAGGCTTCATAGCTGTAAACTTCATATTCGGTCATCGGAAGATCGGCATCTCCGACTCTGATATATGAGCCCTTAATCCGCCCTTTGCCTTTGTAGAAGCAAGGGCGTTTTGCAATATCGATCGGAGGTATCTCAGCCGAAACGACATTCTTCCCCTCGATTTCGGCTACTGTGAAAACCGCACGAACCACAGGCTCCATTTGCTCGCATTGCTCCATGACTCTTTTCTGGAGCAGCTGAACATCATTGACGCCTGTTATCTCAAATCCGTTTTTCTCATATACTCCGAATACGATCACTCCACCGTCATCCTGATTGGAGAAACTTGAAAGGGTATCATAGAGCTTCTCGGTCACGCCGTTCTGGCTCCGCTTGACCTCTACGGTTTGAAATTCTGCTTTTGTATCTTTTATCTTTTGAACCAATGCTTTAAGATCCTGCTCATACATTTTAAATTCGCCTCCTCTGATTTTAATTATACACTTAATATTTAAAATTGTCAAGACGAAATTTAAAATTTCAGACTCAATACTTTAAATTGCAAGAGTAAAACTTAAAAAATCAGTCGATTATTGAAATTTCATTTGGAATATTAAGAGCCTATTTGATTTTCTGACGAGAATAGTCTATTAAAGTGGGAACTGATTGATTTCTGTTCGGTACGGTATAGATCCCACTATTTCTTAACATATCCTATAATACAAGTTTGTTTAGTGAGCAGTTTATTTTGATTAGAGATGCCAAAAGTCTGTCCATTATTTGTCCTTAAAATACCCGCATTTCGCATCCTAAACAAACGTTTAGTAATTTCGCTCAAACGCCGCAAAATAGGTGTTTATGAAAAGATAGCCAAAAGCTTATTTGTTTGATTTCGGGCAGCTTCATATAACTTTGTTGACCAAAAGTTGTCCAAAACAGGATAAGGCAGTGGAATATATCGTAAACAAATGCTTTCAGTAAAAGCAGACCACATAATTATATCAAATACAATATATGAAACAGTAATGCAGTATGAGGTCAAAGCAAAACCGCAAGCCTTGCTAAAGAGAACGGTATAAACTATAAGAGCAATCTGGATAATGGTCGGCACGCTGCGGGACGGCACTTCACGGCGCAGACGGATCGCTTCTGCGAGAATCTCCTTTGAAACAATGACGTTATGCTCCGGCGCCCTGCCTTTCGGTTCCAGACCGTCCACTCCAAATTCGTTGTAGGCATCCACATATCGTTGGATCGTACGGGTGGATACTTCGTAGGCTATGGAGATCTCACGGCGCTTTCGTCAGTTGCAGGAAAAGCGGTAAAAAAATGTTTCTTACAAATATTACGATGATTGTGCGGGATTTGTTGTTGGTTATACACAAATATATAAACAGCTATTGACAAGTGACCTATCGTTCGCTATAATAATTATAGCAGGTGAACGACAGGTCACTGTTTGCTGCAGGAGGTAATTATGGCAAAGGACACAAAGGAAAGAATACTTGATGAAGCGCTGCGGCAGTTTTCGCAGGAGGGTTATGACGGCACGAATATCCGTGAGCTTACCGCTTCGTTGGGGCTTGTTAAGTCGTCGATGTACAAGCACTTTAAGAGCAAGGAGGAGATCTGGAACTCTTTGCTCGACAAGATGATCGCATATTATGCGGAGCATTTCGGTTCGGCGGAAAATCTGCCGTCTGTGCCGGATTCGCTTGAAGGGCTTGTCGGAATGACGATGCAAATGGTCGAATTCACTGTGCATGATGAGAGTGTTGTGATGACAAGAAAGCTGCTGTCAATTGAGCAGTACCGTGATGAACGTGCAAGTCAGCTTGCGACAAAGCATTTTCTGACGGGTCTGACAGATATGTTCACGCATATTTTTGAGGGCATGATGAACAAGGGACTGCTTCGACGTGATGAC
>JAFVBZ010000247.1 GCA_017479645.1 Ruminiclostridium sp.
CCTTCTCGTTACGCTGGAGCATACACAGCTCTTTTGCCATGGGGATTGTGAGCTGGTGGTCTATGACCTCTCTTGCAACATCTCTGTCGCCCTCCTTTTGAACCCGGACATTTTTGTCCGAGTTGAAGTCCTCGCCCTCGGCAAAGCCATACTCGCACATTCTCGGAAACCACTTGTGATAAGGTGTCTCAATCCCGAGCGCCTCGTGGAGTTCCCTGCCGCTCACGGTGGGTCTTTCGTTTTCATAGTTGATTGTGATTAGTTCGTTCATGTGTTATCCTTTCTTTACTTTGTAAGTGTCGGTATTCTTGTTCTTCCAAGCAGATAATCGACAGAACAGTCGAACATATCAGACATTTTAATTAACGCATCTGTTGGAATATTTCCATTTGACAGCCACGAATAATAAGTTCTTCTTTCCTTATAGCCAAGCTTTACTATAAATTCTTCCTGTGATAATCCGCTACGAGCTCTTTCAGCTTCTATATTAGGATACTTATACGCGTTCATTTCTTCACCTCCTCACATACGCGCTCTGTGTACATTTTCAATTATACACGCGTTTTGCGTATATGTCAACAGCTATTTTATAAAAATATGCACAATTCGTACACATAAAACTTATTAACTATTTACAAATTGTGAATATCTCGTTGACATTTTACTCAAAATGTGTATAATTAATAGTATCAGGAGGTGATATAAATGCTTAGAGTCAAAGAATTAAGAGAAGAAAAAGGACTAAATATGCGTCAAACAGCAATATCATTAGGAATTCCTTATACAACATATATTTCCTATGAAAAGGGAGAAAGAGAACCTAACTCCGAAATGCTTATCTCTCTTGCCGATTTCTTTAATTGTTCAATTGACTATCTTCTCGGCAGAAGTGAGGAGCGAATCGATGAAGAAGTCTTAGGAAAAGCTCTTTCAGTTGATAACGACTTATTAGCCAAACATGGAAACCTCTATGAGGCTCAAAAAGCACAGGCTGAGAGAGATGCTGGTTTATCTATTGAAGAATTATTCTGTCAGACTGTTTCTCGTCCCGAAATAGAGCACATAACAAAATACCGCACCCTCGACGGGTACGGTAAAAGAGCTGTAGATGAAATATTAAAGATAGAATACGAACGCTGCTCAACTCATGCCGAAGCTGAACCCACCATTAAAATCAAGCACAGCATCTACAAAGCTTCCGCCGGTTTCGGCTTTGATCTCGAGGATCGAGATGAGTGGGACGAAATTGAAATACCCGATACTCCCGAAGCGAACGAGGCGGATTTTGCAGTTACGATCTATGGTAACAGCATGGAGCCGATTTACCACGACAGCGATATTGTGCTGGTAAAGATACAAGATCGGGTGAATATAGGTGAGACCGGAATATTCATTGTAAATGGTCAGGGCTTCATAAAACAATATGGAGGCGATCGCCTGATATCTGTGAATAGCGACTATGAGGATATAGTCTTCTCTGAGGGTGACTTCATCAAATGTGCAGGGAAGGTTATCGGGACAGTTAAAGCATCATAAAGGAGAATAATCATTATGGCAAAAAGCGACTCTAAAAAGGGATTATCTTGCAGCGGAATGCTCGGAGCTTTTGTTTTTGTTGTGGTGATTGGCTTTATATTATATAGATTTGTATTAACCTCACCCAAAACAGGATCATCGACACCGCCTTCCGGTGTTGCTTCGTCTACCTCAGCGCAAGTTCAAACAACTCAAGCTACTCAAATAGAAGAAGCTGGTAGTGTTTATACCGAAGATGCTCAATTCAGTCGACGTAATTATGCAGGCGTATATCTTTGCGAAGCGACTGGATATGTAGTCAATGACAGTGGTCGCGATTTGGTTCAAGTCACCATTACTGTTGGTTTTTACAACGAAGCAGGTCAACGAGTATCGACCAGCGGAGACGTCAAGTACGGACTGAAAAATGGTGATAAATGGTTTTTCACGGTATCAGAAACCGGAAGCGATATCACAAGTGCAAAAATACAGGAAATTGAATTTATCTAAGACAAAAAATCCCCTCACCGACTGCAATCAGTGAAGGGATTCGCTCGGAGTATTGCTACCCGAACCTCGACAGATAAAGTATAGCATATCTCCGGGAAAATGTCAACTTTCAGACCGATTTTTACAGAATTTCTGCAAATTTCGCATTTAACGGAGGTTTTTTTGTTATGAAACTCGCCGCCTGTTATATCCGTGTCTCCACAGACGATCAGCTTGAATACTCGCCCGACAGCCAGCTTGAAGCGATCCGCCGTTATGCAAAGGCAAACGATATGCTGCTCCCCGAAGAGTTCGTATTCATCGAACAGGACGGCATATCCGGCAGAAAAGCCGACAAGCGCCCGGAGTTCCAGCGTATGATCGGTATTGCCAAAACAAAGCCGAAGCCGTTCGACGTGGTCCTTGTGTGGAAATTCAGCCGTTTCGCCAGGAACCGTGAAGACAGCATCGTCTATAAGTCCATGCTCCGCAAGCAGCTCGGTATAGAGGTCGTAAGCATCTCCGAGAATGTCGGGGACGATAAGATGTCTGTCATCTTTGAAGCCATGATAGAAGCAATGGACGAGTATTACAGCATCAACCTTGCCGAAGAGGTCAAGCGCGGTATGACCGAGAAAGCAAAGCGAGGCGAAGCCCTGTCGATTGCTCCTCTCGGATATAAGATCGAGAACAAGAAGCTTGTAATAGTACCCGACAAAGCTGAGATCATACATACCGTTTTTGAGAAATATGCAGCCGGCGGAACCCTCCGCGGCATAGCGGAATGGCTCAACGATATCGGGATCCGCACCAAGCGCGGAAATATGATCGAGAACCGCACTATTGAATATTGGCTGAGAAATCCGGTTTACCACGGCTATATCCGCTGGACACCTACCGGGAAGACCCGCCGCAATTATGATAATCCCGACTCCATAATAACAAAAGGCTCCCACGAGCCCATCATAGATGATGAACTGTGGGAGCGTGTTCAGGAGCGAATGCGCGAACAGAAAGAAAAGTATGTGCGTTACCGTCACGACTCTGTCACCGGAACGTATGCTGTCTCCGGACTGTTCCGATGCTCTTCCTGTGGAAAAGCAATGGCGCGGAGCACAAAGGAATTTCTGCAATGTACCGGCTACGCTCACGGGACCTGCAAGCAGACTCACAATATCAGGATAAACGAGATCACTGCGATACTGTCGAGCGTACTGTCCGATGACGTGAAGAATAACACATATCATATAGCGGATGACGGGAAAGCGGCACTTTCCCGCTCCGATGCGTCGATTATCGGGAAACAGCTTGAACGCGAGCGGCAGAAGCTCACCCGTGCAAAAGAAGCATACCTGAACGGCATCGACACTGCCGAGGAGTACAGGGCAAATAAGCGGTCAATACAAGATGAGATCGACCGTCTCTCCGACGAGCTTGAAAGACAGCAGAACGCAGTGAAAACGGACGAAAACGGGCTTGCTGCACCGGAGCTGTACGATGTTTACCGTAAGCGCTGCGAAAGTGCGATTGCAGCCATCGAAAGCAAAACGATGACCGAAGCTGAGAAAAATTCCACACTCAAGGGTATCATCAGAAAAGCCGTATTTGACAAGGAAAGCCGCAATGTTCTTATCTTTTACCATTGATTATCACAAATTGGGAAATGGCGGTCCCGACGGTGAGCTCGGAGCATCTCTCCGCTATCTTTCCCAGCGCTTTGCGCAGACGGATAAGAGCGGTATCGCGCTTCTCACCGACATCGGCACCGAGGAGCTCGGGCATCTGGAAATGGTAGGAAGCATAGTGACCCAGCTGACAAAGGGCGAGGGAGCGAAAAGCTTTGACCGTTACGGAGTCGGCGATTACTACATCGACCACGCAAACGGCGTATATCCGGCAAGTGCTGCCGGCGTTCCGTTCAGCGCTGCCTACCTGCAGAGCAAGGCTGACCCTATCGCGGATATCATGGAGGATATGGCGGCGGAGCAGAAAGCAAGAGCCACCTATGACAATATCCTGCGAATTTCCGACGATCCGGACGTAACGAACATAATCCGTTACCTCCGCGAACGCGAGGTAGTGCATTTCCAGCGTTTCGGCGAGCTTCTCGACAAGCTCCAGAGCAAGATAAAGTAAGAAGAGCCTCTTCCGCTCGAGAGGGTCGCTGTCGCTCGAGAAGGGTCGCTGTCGCTCAAGAAGGTCGCGCACGGCGCTCGAGACTTTGGGGAAACCTTTCTGAAGAAAGGTTCGTCTGTCGGAGTCAGCTATGACCGCTTTGCAGCGTGCAGCAACCCTTTGGCACTTCGTGACACCTCCCCTCTGAAGGGGAGACACACCAAACCCCCTTCCTATGGCAGGATGCCATAATTGTTTTCCCAGAGTGCTGCACGATGCAGCACCCTAAGAAAACGAAAAAGACTTCTGATCGCTCCGCAGCTAAGGGAGAGGGTTTTCAGAACAAAATGAAAGACTGCTGAACAGACGAATTTCAGCAGTCTTTTTTTTGCACCGTTCCATTTCAGAAGACAGCAATGCAAAAAACAAGCAGAACAGCGAGCATACCGAAGTTGACCGCCGAGAACCAGCCCATATACCGCTTTGTCTGCGCAGTGCTTGTAAGGCGGTACATCTGGAGCGAGATAAGGCTTGCCATAGAAGCAATGGGCGTTCCGAGCCCGCCGACATTCACGCCGATAAGGAGAGCCGTGCCGTTATCGGTAAATCCCGAAAGCATCACTGCCGCGGGAACATTGCTTATCGCCTGTGAAAGCAGTGCGGAAACGGCGATCTCATTACCTTTGATTATGCCGGAAAAGAAGCTGTGAACAGCGTCGATGCGGGAGATGTTGCCCACGAAGATGAAGAAGCAGACGAAGGTAAGCAGCAGCGCGTAATCCGCTTTCAGCAGAAGATAACGGTCAAATACAAGCGCGGTGACAACTGCCGCCGCGGCGCAAACCCAGAACGGGAGCAGCTTGAACACCGTCACAATGCAGAGCGCGAAAAGGAGCAGATAGACTGTCATAAGCCGGTAGGAGACCCGCTTATGGTGCTTTTGATCTGACGAGCATTCCGACTTCGGTATTAGCATTGTCAGCAGCATCAGTATCACAAAGCACACCGCGCCTATCGGGAGCATCGTCAGCACGAACTGCGCTCCGGTCATCTCAAACCGTTCAAACAGGTACAGGTTCTGCGGATTTCCGATGGGCGTCAGCATACTTCCGAGGTTAGCGGCTGCCGTTTCAAGCACAATGGTGAGGATACGGCTCCGCTCATCATCGGTCTTTGCGAATGCAAGTATAGTCAGCGGAACAAACGTTATAAGCGCCACATCGTTGGTTATCAGCATCGAAGAGAAGAAGCATACGATCACGAATATCCGGGAAAGTCTCCGGAGATTGCCGGCTCTTTTGAGGAGCTGTTCGGTAAGTGTCTCGAAGATGCCTACACTGCGGAGTCCGGCAACGGCTATCATCAGCGCGAACAATTCCGCAAGCACGCTGAAATTGCAGTACCCGGCGTACTGCGCGTCAACAGGCACAATAAAAACGGTGGCAAGAGCAAGTATGAACGAGATCACAAGCACCGGCTGTGCCTTGCAGAAATCAAGCGCGTGCTTCAAAATGCTCTCCCCCGTTTCTCTGATAAATGCAGTGATATTATAACACCGGAAAGAATGATTGTCAAGACATACGGACATCTGCTGAGCTGAAAATGAAATACCGCCCGCAGAGTTCTGCGGACGGCATTTCATGGTTTGGAAAGTTAAAGGATAACTGATGAAAGCGGATTTATAGATCACTGGTTGATCTTGAATCTTGCGACCTGATCCTTGAGCAGCTTGGACTGACCGGAAAGCTCCTCGCAGGAAGCGGCGGTCTGTTCCGCAGTAGCGGAGTTCATCTGGATAACCTGGGAGATCTGTTCTACGCCGGTAGTGATCTGACGTATGGATTCGGTTTGCTCTGCGCTTGCGGAAGCGATCTGAGTGATGAGTTCCGCTGTCTGAGAGGACATTTCCTTGACTTCCTTCATGCTCTCGGCAGTAGCGAACGCGATCTTGGAGCCCTTGTCAACTGCATCGATAGAAGCGGTGATGAGCGAAGAAGTGCTCTTTGCGGCTTCGGCGGACTTTGTAGCGAGGTTGCGGACTTCATCTGCAACGACCGCGAATCCCTTTCCGGCATCTCCTGCACGGGCTGCCTCAACAGCGGCATTGAGCGCGAGGATATTGGTCTGGAAGGAGATATCTTCGATTGTCTTGATGATCTTTTCGATCTCCTTGGAAGTATCGCTTATCTCGGTCATTGCGTTGACCATATTTGTGATCTCGTTGTCCTGATAGTTTACCTTGTCCTGGGTCTGTCTGGAAAGCTCGCCTGCCTGAGCGGCGTTCTGTGCGGTATTGGAGATCTGGGTGGAAACTTCCGCGATAGTAGCGGAGATCTCTTCAATAGCGGAAGCCTGGCGTGTGGTACCGTCCGCGAGAGACTGGGAACCTTCCGCCATCTGGTTGGAGCCTGTGAGCACCTCATCGGAGGAAGTGTTCATATTGCTGAGTGTTACGCCGAGATCGTCCTCGATCTTAAGTATATTCTTTTCGATATCCTCGAATACGCCGGGGTATCTTACAGCCGGAGTCTCTGTGAAGTTGCCGTTTGCCATAGCGGCGAGTATCCTTGAGGAATCGCCTACGACGTCATTCATTCCGCGTTTTGAGTTACGGAGAACCTCAACGAACTTTCCGACTTCGTCGTTATGGAATTTGTATGTGACATTCGTGGTGCTGAGCTGACCTTCGAGCATCTCGTTCGCGTAAGCTTCGGCGTGCTTGAGAGGTATCGTAACTCTGCTGTGGCAGAAGACGAAGAGGAACACAGCCACGCCTGCCGCGCCGAGAACGCCGATAATTATCGCCAATGTTGTTACAAGGGAGAACTCATTGTTTGATTCGGTAGCATCAAAACCTGCAAAGTACGCACCGACGGCATTGTTCTGTGAGTCGGTCATAGGAGAATAATAAACGTAGAACTCCTTGCCCTTTATCATAGTTTCGCCGGAGAAATCCTGCTTGCCGGCAATAACGACCTTTTCGATGTTTTCCGCCATTGCGGTACCGATCATATCGGCGCCGAGAGTCGTACCGAATCTCTTGTTTCCGTTGAATATGGTAACATCGCAGTCGCTTGCTTTCTTGCAGTCATCGAGATAGCTCTGTGAGCTCATCAGGAAGCCTACTATGTAAGCGTAGTTCTTTCCTTCCACGTTCTTCTGTGAGGAGCTGATGATAGCGAGACGCTCACCGCTCTTTACGATACCGTTTATAGACTGCCCCTTTGCCACCGGGGAGAAATCGAACTGATCGAGCGGGAACTTCTCGGACTTGAATATGATATTACCGCTTTCGTCAGCCACACCGCCGAAAAGCTCAGTATGTGAACCAAGGTTCTCGTTATATACGGCAGTCATTGCAGCCAGATCATTTTTGGCAACTGCATCGTTGAAACTGTTTTCCTCGGAGAAGATCCTCTCATAGAGCTTGAGGGTGGAAAGTTCGTCTTCAACGGCGCCCTCAAGAGCGGTCTCGCCTATCTTTGCTTTTTCTACAAGGAGCGAATTGTTATACCCCGAGAAAGATATAAGGGTCACGGTCAGCATAATTGCGATAACCGCGATAATTGCCGCGACCGTTATAACAACGATCTGCATTCCGAGTTTCTTGAACATTTCAATTTCCTCCGTTTTTTATATATAGTGGGTCACGTTTGTTCACATTCTTGTTCATACTTCCTGCTTTTGTCTGTCATTGCGGTAAAAAGATCATGGATATCAAGAACAGACGTGAAACACTACATATAATTATAGCAAGAATGTAAATTTTTGTCAATAAGTAATATTCGCATGAGCAAAATTATCAATATCAGAGCATTTTTATCTGTATGTTCATAGGAAATAAAATGCGGCACATCGGGCTGTTTCCCTTTGTACCGCACTTTGATGATATCTTTTTTTTATTACTCGACGGAGACCATATAATAGTAAACGGGCTGTCCGCCGTTGACCAGCGAGAATTCGATGCTATCGCCGAATCTTGATTTAAGGTAAGCGAACGCGTTCTGTGCATCGTCGTCGGAAACGTCTGCACCGTAAATAACGGTGATATAAGAGCTTCCGCCGTTGATAAGATGCTTTGTGACTTTGTAGAGCACCTTGGTGAGGTCACGGTCAACCACATTGAGCTTGCCGTTCTCCATACCGAGAATATCGCCCTGCTTTATCTTCTTGTCGCCTACAACGCTGTCACGGACTGCGAAAGTCACAAGTCCGGTGCCGACGTTATCGAGCGCAGCAGTCATATTGATACTGTTCTCGCGGACGGAGAGGTCGGGATCGTATGTAAGCATAGCGGTGATTCCCTGCGGCACCGAGCGTGACTGGAGCACGATGACCTTGCGGTCAGCGAGTTTCACAGCCTGTTCAGCCGCGAGGATAATGTTCTTGTTATTGGGAAGCACGAACACGTTCTTTGCGGGAGTAGCGAGGATAGCATCGAGGATATCCTCGGTGGAAGGATTGGAGGTCTGTCCGCCGCGGACGATGCTGTCAACGCCGAGGTCAGAGAAGAGAGCCTCGACACCTGCGCCGCTTGCGACTGCAACGAATCCGATCTCTTTCTCCTGCTTTGCGGGAGCGGGACGGCTTCTGAGCTGGTTTGCAGCTTTCTTTGCCTGGGTCTTGTGCTGTTCCTTCATGTTCTCTATCTTCATGTTGGTGAGATAGCCGAAGGTTAGACCCTTCTCAAATGCAAGACCGGGGTGATCGGTATGAACGTGAATCTTGATGATGCTGTCATCGTCAACGACAACAACGCTGTCGCCGATACTTTCGAGGTATGCGCGGAGCTTTGTAGCGTCGTCGCAGCCGTCGTTCTTATTTACGATGTACTCTGTACAGTAGGTGAACTTGATATCGGTCTCATAGGTTCCGGCAGCGTTTGTGCTTACGAAAGCGACTTCACGCTTTGCATGCAGGTCTTCTGCGCTTTCGATCATACCGTCGCCCTTAACAACGCTGTAGATGCCCTTGAAGATAAGGAGGAAGCCCATAGCGCCGGAATCGACTACGCCGGCTTTCTTGAGTGCGGGAAGAAGTTCGGGTGTGCGGTTGAGTGAAGCCTCGCCCTCTTCTATAAGGGCGGTAAAGATCTCGACGATGTCATCGGTCTCTTCTGCCTTCTTAATTGCTGCTTCCGAAGCCTCACGGGAAACGGTGAGCACTGTACCCTCTGTAGGCTTCATAACGGACTTGTACGCCGCGGAAACGCCCTTTGCGAGAGCATCGGCGAAGTCTTTTCCGTTAGCGGAGGACTTGCCTGAAAGACCTTTCGAGATGCCTCTGAAGAGGAGAGAGAGGATAACGCCCGAGTTTCCTCTTGCGCCGCGGAGCATTCCGGTAGCCGCAGCGTTAGCGACAGCGCTTACTGTAACATCGTCGGTCATCGCCTCAAGTTCCGGGAGCGCATTGCTTATCGTCATGGACATATTGGTTCCCGTATCGCCGTCCGGCACAGGGAACACGTTAAGTTCGTCCACTCTGTTCTTGTTGTTAATGATGTTGTGCGCACCGGAGATTATTCCGTCACGCAGCAGCTTACCGCTGATCTCCAAATCAACACTTCCTTACTGGGCGCGCACAGCGCGCAAGAATGGGCGCGCACAGCGCGCGAGACTGGGTGCGCACGGCGCACGAGACTGGGCGCGCACGGCGCGCGAGACTGGGTGCGCACGGCGCGCGAGACTGGGTGCGCACGGCGCACGAGACTGGGCGCGCACGGCGCGCGAGACTTGGGGGAAACCTTTTTGAAAAAAGGTTATCCCCCAAACCCCTTTCCTAAAACTTTTATTGGCTCCGCGCTTAATGGAGAAGGTTTTCGGAACAGATCGGAAGAAGCAGAAAGCGCGGTCAATTTTGTGGATATAAGATCAATTTTAGAACGGTCAGTTTTCGGAGAATTCGATCGTTCCTGCGTCGTAATCGGGATCCTGTCCTGCTGACAATTCCATTGTTCCGGCGCGAGAATCGGAAGTTCCTCCGGAAGAAGAATGATGTTCCTCTTTCTCAAGATACTTGTCTGCGAATTCAAGCAGAAGCTTTTTGTTCTTCTCCTTGTCCTTCGCCGGATCAACAAGGCTCAAAGATGCGACTACTTCGTTTCCGGACAGCTTTTCGGTCAGCTTGGCTATCGCTTTTTTCGCATTTCCGCCCGCAGAGCAGGCTATGATATAAACCTTTTTGCCTTTGAACGGATAGTCCTTGATGAATGAAGCGATCGCAGGCGGGTATGAACCTGCCCAGATCGGGAATCCGATGATAATATTGTCAAACTCGGTTATCTCACGCTGAAGCGGTTCAAGCACCGGTCTTTCGTTCATAAAGACACTCTTTCCGCCCCAGAAAAACTTGCCGAATCCCTTTTTCGGCGGCTGTTTTAACGGCACTATTCTTTCGATATACGAACCGATGTACTTTGCAAGCGTTTTCGCGGCGAACTCGGTATTCCCCTCAAAAGAATAGAACAAAACCAGACTTTTTCCCATTACATTTCACCTTCTGTGACCTATTTTCAAGTCGTCAGCCCGTCGATATATACATCGATCTTTTCAACCGACAGCCTTGTCTGCTCTTCGACAGCATACCGCAGCTTGTTCTTGATGCTGCTTACCGCCGCCGAAACATTCACACCGTACATAACAGAGATGTGTACGCCTATGTACACCTTTCCGCCGTTTATGTGTACGGATACCCCCTTGTTCCTGTCAAGGGATCCGCGCAGGAACGGAACTGCCTCTGCAAGCCGTTCGGCAGGACTTGCTGCATTCATTGCCGAAACTCCGAAACAGCTCGTAACGGTGTTTGAGATAAGAGAAACGAAGAACGCCTTGGTGTACTCGATCCCTCCGAGGTGGTTGTGAACAATGATCATAACTCGATCCTCCTACACAAAATGTTATTATACCATAATACTTTGAAAATTGCAATACCTAAATAGCTTTTACAGCGAATTTTGTTCCGTATTCAAGCATCTCTGCCGCTTTACCTGCTCCCTCAATGCTGTCAAAGATACCGAATACCGCGCTTCCGCTCCCGCTCATACAGGCTCCCTTTGCTCCTGCGTTAAGAAGAGCCGTCTTGATACGTTCGATTTTCTC
>JAFVBZ010000248.1 GCA_017479645.1 Ruminiclostridium sp.
CAGCGCTGTCAAGGATTTTCATAAACGAAAGGAAATCAAAATGACAGAATCAAAGAAAGACAGTCTTTCGGCGTTCTTCGCAAAAGACAAGAAGCGGGACAGCTTCCGGAAGACCATAGAAGATTATGTTATATGGCAGCTGGCGGCTCTGCCCGATAAGACTCTTGCCGACACGACTGCCGATGAGATCATAAAGGGCATCTTCGATATGAAGAAGATATGCCAGACGGTAATATCCCACGCTCAGAAACAGAAGTCCGGCAATTCAGCGGCACTTGCAAGCTACGACGTGTTCTGGATCGTATGCAAGGAGCTTCATATCAATGGTGTTATCACCAAAGAAGATACTCTCGGCTTCGTTCCGGACGGGTTCACAAGGAGTATGTCAGTAGAAGTGCATGCGCATGCAAAAACCAAAGAAAAATTGCAGGCGCCTGCAAAAACTTCCCCGTTCTCTGTCGATATCGACAGTCTGTTTGATGATTGAGGGGGCGGGAATATGATACACATTCCGGAACAAATCATTCAGAGGGCAATAAAAAAGTTTTGCCGAAAGTTTATGCTGATCTATCCAGAGAAAGCATATACAGATGAAGATATTTTGAGTGGATCGGAAAAGCCCACAGGAAAAACATATTATGGTATCTGTACAGCCTGCGGAGCTCGCTGTGAAGATGTCGGCGAGCCGCCGAACGAAAGAGATAAAAAACGTTCTTTTTACGGTTCATGCAGCTGCGGGTGTGGATACCCGATAGAAGATCTTGGATATATGGTGTGTCCTAACTGCTCAGCCGAAGTCGAGAAACGCAAGGGATATTTAAAACGAACATCTATTACTGATAAGATTCATCTAATGGCATGGTCCGTAGAAGACAAAAATAAGGTTATCTTATATGAAGCAAATCTCGACATGTCCGATTTTGAAGAATGGGACAAATACGAAGGTCCTAAGTACACGAGTGTATGGGATGAACGCAAGACCACTCTTACACCCGGAAATGTTGAGATGCTTCAATATCGATATTATTGGGGCAGCGAACATTGGGGAAAGTTGGATGTAGCACGCGTATCGCATGCAACCGAGTTTCGGGACTGTGTGCTTGATGATGAGCAGCTTGCTTCAAGTTTCATATCCCCGTTAGCTTTGGCGGTACATGGTGAAAATTCACTTGCTTCAAATAAAATTGATCTCATACTCAGATTTGTTGAAGAGCCTTTGACAGAGCTTTTCTATAAAGCGGGATTCAAGAATATAGCTCATGATCGCGTGTATAAGGGCAAACCTACAAAAGGATCCCCTCATATTGACTTTACGGTAAGGAGCCCCAAGAAGATGTTCCGCGGATTGAGCAAGAACAATGCGGAAATCAAAATGAAGCAGCTTATGAAACTTATTACCCGTAAGAGTATTCATATTGATGACCTTGAATTCGCGGCCGCGCTGTTTGTGACACGAAAAAGTTTAAAGCCCGAAGAGGTTGCAAAATACATCAATAAAAATGAATATGGATATGACGGATATGAGATCTATCGAAAGATCACGGAATTTCCTTTCGAGCGCATCGCTAAATACATTAAAAGCCATACATTTACTATATATCGTGACTATGTAAGGATGGCTTACAGCCTCGGTGAACCGCTTAATGAAAGGAAAACCGCATTTCCTGATGACCTTCGGGCAGCGCACGATGCACTTGTTAAGCGTCAAAAAATATTCGTCAGTCAGAAACTCATTGAACAGAATGTGAAAAGGAAAAAGCAGCTGGTTTCTCTCGGATATGAATACGAAAAAGACGGTATTTGCGCGATAGTTCCGGCTGATCCAACGGATATTAAAAAAGAAGGTACGGCATTATCACATTGCGTCGGCAGTTATGCTGAAGCACACGCCAGAGGAAATACAACAATTATTTTTATTAGACGTACTTCCGAACCCGAAAAATCTTGGTTTACGCTTGAAGTGGACACAAAAACATTGAGTTTTAAACAGTGCTACGGATACGGAAACCGAGTCACCGCGCTCAAGAGTGGACGAAGCAGTAATTATAATGCCGAGGTCGGCAACTTCCTTAAGCACTACAAGCGGCATCTGAAAGATATACAAAACAAGAAGGAGATGAAGAAATTATGCCGGA
>JAFVBZ010000249.1 GCA_017479645.1 Ruminiclostridium sp.
CATACAGAAGATTTCCAAATGCGTGCATGGACGCACGCATTAAAGAAATCTTCGAGAAAGCGTATTTTTAAGGCTTTCCGAAGTCCGCTTTGCGGATTTCGGAACAACAACTGCCAAAAGGCAGTTGTTGAGGACACATTACTTATACTGAATCAGTATCTATCCGCAGACATAATCAAGAAATTTCGTCACGATTCAGATATGCGCGCAGAGCGCGCTCCATAATTGTGCATTGTGCATTGTGAATTGTGCATTTGTATAGTATTATATAATGCTGCCGAAGCCCGCCATACTGCGGACGAAGTTCCGGAGCTCGGTGCGGGAGCTTATGGTGTTGGTATGCTCAATGACCTCGCGCTGCTTTTCGGCGGAAAGCTCGGAGAAGTATTTGAGGGCTCCGGTATTTTCCGCGAGAGCTGTTCCGAGACCTACCGGAAGTTTCGGCTTCTCGGTTCCGTTCATAATATCAGCTTCCTTTCGGTTTTATTATCCGAAAGGAAGCTGTATTTTATTCTTTTTTCTTTTTTGAATTTTCTTCCTCGTCCGCAAGCGGGATAATGTCCTTCTCTTTCTTTGTGAAGAAGAGCACGAACAGGAATGTGCCGCTTATGAGAGCCGCTGCGGCGATGTCCATATTCAGCACTGCGAACTGCTTTGCGCCCTCGCTTCCGAAGAGCATTGCAAGCAGATCGGAGATCGTGTGTGCTGAAGAGGGGAGGAATGCGATACCGGCGGCGAGTATTTCGCGCATACGCGAGCTTTTTGTTTCAAGCCGTGAGTAGAACCGTGCCGACGAAGCGAAGAAGAATGTAGCTGCCGTATATGAGAGCAGCACGATAAGGTTCTCCGCGTGGTTGAGCACTGTGAGATCGGAGTTGAAGAATGACGCTGTGCGAAGGAAAAACGCGAGCGAGCATACGAGCATCAGATGCCCGGTGATCTCCGGCGGAACTATACGTCCGAGCAGTATGAATCCAGATACCAGCAGGCACAGCGCGGATACGATTATCGCTGCGATCTGGATAGGTTTGTTGCTGCCGCCGAGTATCTCCGACGCTATCATAAGTCCTCCGACGAACTCCGCTATGCCGAGAAAGCGGGTGGCATTGCTTCCCATTCCGTCTGACGAGAGTGAGTATGCCGCATCGCCTTTCTTTGCGCCGATAACAGCGAGGACGATGAATATTGCCGCGGACAATGCGAGCGCGATATATATCAGTATTCCGCCGAACTCGGAGCCTTTAAGGAACCAGCCGGTATTCAGATCCGTGAGCGAAGTTATCTGGAAAAACCGGATAATTCCGCATATAACGGCTGTCACCGCGGCTATTATTACTATCAGTTTATTTGATGTTTTTTTCATTTACGTCTTCCTTTTGATATTGTGATCTGAAAATGCAACTTTTATTATAGTATATTTTCCCGGATTAGTCAATATAATTTAGTGATTATTTTTCAAAGGAGAACCAAAATGAAGGACATGCTCATAATACTTCTGATGTTTGCGGCGCTGATATTCGGATTTCCGATGCTGCTGAACGGGATCCCGGTGCAGCAGGCGGAGCCGGGTGAAGCAGCGCCGGCTCCCGTGTTCCCGGATACAGTGAACATCTTTCTTACAGCCTCCGGCGAGGTGAAAAGCATAACTGCCGAGGAATACATAGAAGGCTGTCTTGCATCGCAGATAGCTATAAATTACGAGCCGGAGGCGCTCAAAGCGCAGGCTTGCGCCTCCGCGACTTACGCACTCCGGCTCATGGGTGAGCTTAAAGGGAGCGGGGAACTGCCCGAGGGCGCGTATATATCCGACGACAGCCGCACCTGTCAGCCGTATTTCACCCCGGAGCAGCGTGAAGAGATGTACGGCGGCAGCTATGAGCGATACGCCGCGAATATCCGCGAAGCTGCCGCATACGGCAAAACGCACATACTGACGTATGAGAACGAGCCGATCTGCGCGGTGTATCATGCGGTCAGTGCGGGGAGCACCTGTCCCTCCGAGTATGTGTGGGGAGCAGCACTTCCGTATCTGCGTGCGGTCTCCAGCCCGGCGGATAAGGAGTTTATCAATTTCGAGTGCGTGAACGAGATGAAGTCCGAGGAGATAAGGCAGGCGCTTATTGCCTACGACTACGGCATCGAGATCCCTGCGGATCCGGCGCGCTGGTTTACGGATATGAGTGTGAATGAAGACGGGTATGTGATATCCGTGAAGATAGGGAAGAACACATTCTCCGGCGGTGACATCTGGCGGATGCTCGGTCTGCGCTCAACGGCATTCGCGGTGACATACGCCAACGGCATCTTCACCTTCACCACCAAAGGCGCCGGTCACGGCGCCGGGCTGAGCCAGTACGGCGCGAACGCCATGGCTCTCGCCGGCAGCAAAGCCGAAGATATACTGCACCATTACTATCCGGGGGCGCAAGAGTGAGCGCGCACCGCGCGCGAGAATAGGCGCGCACCGCGCGCAAGACTGGGGGCACCCCTTTTTGTGAATCGAAGTTTTCTGTGTGGCGCGCATCGTGCGCGCTTTTGGAAAACTTCTCACCACTTCCGTGCGGTTCAAAAGGGGATTCCCCTACGACAGGAAGTCGTACAGAAGGTTTCCAAAACGCCGCAAGGATGCGGCGATAATAGAAACCTTCGACAGACCCCCTCCTTATGGCAGGACGCCATAATTGTTTTCCCAGGGTGCTGCACGATGCAGCACCCTAAGAAAACAAAAAAGACTTTTAATCGCTTCGCAGCTAATGGGGAGAGACAGCGGAACAGATCGAAATCATGAAAGCAGGCAGGCAACCGTTTGACAATAAGGAGGGGATATGATATAATATTATCCGCTGTTGAAAGGAAGACGGATAATGGGAAAAATGCTGAAATATCTGACCGGAAGATATATGAAAGAAACAGTGCTCGCACCGCTTTTCAAGTGCATAGAAGCGGTGCTTGAGCTTTTTGTGCCGCTTATTGTGGCGGATATAATAGATAAGGGCATAGGAAACGGCGATAAGAGCTATGTGATGCTTATGTGCGCAGGGCTCGTCGGACTCGGCGCAACAGGACTTGCATTCTCGATAACTGCCCAGTTCTTCGCCGCAAAAGCAGCCGCCGGCTTTTCAAAGACTGTCGGCAACGCGCTTTTCCGGCATATACAAAAGCTTTCATATTCGGATATTGACGAAATGGGAACATCAACGCTGATAACGCGTATGACAAGTGATCTCAATCAGGTGCAGACAGGTGTGAATATGACGCTGCGTCTGCTGCTGCGATCGCCGTTCGTGGTTTTCGGCGCAATGATAATGGCGTTTACCATAGATGTAAGTTCAGCGCTGATATTTGCGGCTGCAATCCCCGTTCTTGCAGCTGTGGTTTTCGGGATAATGCTTGCAGGTATGCCGCTTTACGGCAAGGTCCGTTCCGGTCTGGACAGGCTTCTCGGCAGGACCCGCGAGAATCTGAGCGGTGCGAGAGTGATACGGGCGTTCTGCATCGAGGACAGTGAGATAGAAGCATTCGGCTCCGAGAATAAAAAGCTGACCCACGATCAGCTTACTGCCGGACGCATTTCCGCGCTGATGAACCCGATAACGTTTGCGCTGATAAATCTTGCAATAATCGTGCTTATCTGGACAGGCGCCCTGCGCGTTGATGCGGGCGAGCTTACACAGGGACAGGTCGTTGCGCTGTACAACTATATGTCGCAGATACTCGTGGAGCTGATAAAGCTTGCCGGGCTTATAATTACGATAACAAAGGCGGCTGCCTGCGGAAAACGCATACAGTCCGCACTGGACGGCGGCAGCGGAATGGCTTCCGGAAGCGAGACTGAGGGAGTACAGGATTGCACATATTCCGTTGAATTCCGCGGTGCCGGATTCAGATACCGGAACGCATCGGAAAACTCGCTGACGGGTATAGATCTTAAGGCGGAAAAAGGCTCTGTTATCGGTATTATCGGCGGTACAGGTTCCGGTAAATCCACGCTCGTGAACCTTATCCCGCGTTTTTATGACGCAACGGAAGGCGAGATCTTCATCGACGGAAGAAATATAAAAGAGTACGACACCGAGGCACTGCGCGCAAAGATAGGTGTTGTTCCGCAGAAGGCGGTGCTTTTCAGCGGGACTTTGCGTGAGAATATGCAGTGGCGGGACGGAAATGCATCGGACGAGGATATCATGCGGGCAGTGGAGACTGCACAGGCGAAGGATATCATAGACAAGAAAGAGAAAGGGCTTGACTGCCGGGTAGAGCAGGGCGGCACCAACTTCTCCGGCGGTCAGCGTCAGCGTCTTACTATCGCGCGGGCTCTTGTCGGCACACCGGAGATACTTATACTCGACGACAGCTCCTCCGCGCTTGATTTCGCCACGGACGCCGCATTACGGAAGGCTCTGCGTTCGCTCTCCGGAACTACTGTATTTATAGTCTCCCAGCGCACCTCGTCGATAATGCACGCGGACAGGATAATCGTGCTTGATGACGGAAAAGCTGCCGGGATAGGAACGCATGACGAGCTGCTGAAGACCTGCGAGGTTTACCGCGAGATCTACGATTCGCAGTTTAAGAAGGAAGGGGGCGCTGCCGTATGAAGAACAAAGGAACGCTCCGGAAGATACTTCGCTATATAAAACGGTACATCGGGCTTATGGTGCTTTCGATGATACTTGCGGTGCTTACGGTTGCAGGCGCGCTTTATATCCCGATAATCATAGGGCAGGCGATCGACCTGCTCGTACCGGGACAGGCTCCGGTAAGCTCATTGATAGCGCAGGAAACGATTGATCTTGCATCTGTGCTTTCATTGCTGGTGCAGGTGGGTATCGTTGCGGGGATCACAGCGTTTTTGCAGTGGCTCATGGGCGTGATAAACAACCGTATCGCATTTGATATTGTCCGTGACATACGGAATGACGCATTCCGGCATATAGAGGAACTTCCGCTTTCGTATCTTGATACAAAGAGCACCGGGGATATCGTGAGCCGTGTTATATCTGATGCCGACCAGTTTGCGGACGGACTGCTTCTTGGTTTTTCGCAGCTTTTTACAGGGGTTGTGACGATACTCGGAACGCTGGTTTTTATGCTGATGCTTGACCCGTGGATTACGCTGGCGGTAGTTGTGCTTACTCCGATATCGCTGTTTGTGGCGCGGTTTATTGCGAACCACACATACAGCATGTTCAAGCTTCGCTCGGAGACTCTCGGCGAGCAGACCGCCTGCATAGACGAGGTGATCGGCAATCAGAAGGTGGTTAAGGCATTCTGCCGCGAGGACGAAGCGACAGAGAAGTTTGAGGAGATAAACGAGCGGCTGGAGAAATGCTCTCTGCGTGCGACATTCTTTTCTTCTCTTACAAATCCGAGCACTCGTTTCATAAACAGCCTTGTTTATGCGGCGGTAGGGCTTTTCGGTGCATTGTCGGTCATTGACGGGAGCGCATCGGGAACCGGGATCACGGTAGGCGAACTGTCCTGCTTTTTAAGCTATGCGAACCAGTACACCAAGCCGTTCAATGAGATCTCCGGCGTTATTACGGAGTTACAGAACGCATTTGCCTGTGCGGCAAGGCTTTTTGAGCTTATCGAGGAACCTGCCCAGTCTCCCGATCCTGCTGACGCGCTTGTACTGAATGATGCGAAAGGCGGCATAAAGGCTGAAAGAGTAAGCTTTTCGTATGTGCCGGACCGCAAGCTTATCGAGGATTTCAATGTTGACATAAAACCGGGGCAGAAGGTAGCGATCGTAGGACCTACGGGCTGCGGAAAGACGACATTTATCAATCTTCTGATGAGGTTCTATGATGTGACAGGCGGAGCGATACTTGCGGACGGAACGGATATAAGGAACATCACGCGCAGAAGCCTGCGCTCGTCGTACGGAATGGTGCTGCAGGAGACACGGCTCATAACGGGTACTATCCGCGATAACATTGTAATGGGGAAGCCGGACGCAACGGACGAGGAAGTTATAGCCGCCGCGAAAGCCTCGCATGCTCACAGCTTTATCAAGCGTCTCCCGCACGGCTATGATACGCCGATAGGCGAGGACGGAGGCACGCTCTCACAGGGTCAGAAGCAGCTTCTCTGCATAACGCGTATAATGCTGTGCCAGCCGCCGATGCTGATACTTGACGAAGCGACATCGAGCATAGATACGCGCACAGAGCTTAAGATACAGGACGCGTTCTCGAAGCTTATGAAAGGGCGCACAAGCTTTATTGTAGCCCACCGCCTTTCAACTGTCCGGGACGCTGATGTTATTCTCGTAATGAACAACGGCTCGATAATCGAGCAGGGTACCCATGAATCTCTCCTCTCCCTCGGCGGCTTCTACGCCAGCCTCTATAACAGCCAGTTCGCAGATGCGTGAGAGGTCGCTTGCGCTCGAGAAGGTCGCGCACGGCGCTCGAGATCGGGGGCAGACCCTTTTTGAAAAAAGGGTCATTCCCCCGAACCCCCTTCCCTAAAAACTTTATTCGCTCCGCAGTTAAGGGAGAAGGTTATCACAACAGAATGAAAGACTGCTGAAACTTATAAATCTCAGCAGTCTTTTCTTGTATTCAGATGAATATAACTAACCGAGGCGGCGCACCTGTCAATAGAAGAATGTCGCTACGCATCAGTTTAGGGGGTCAAGCCCCCTTTTCCAAAGGGGGCTTGCGGGGGGGTTGGGGGGCAGCGCCCCCTCTCTCCGATCTCTCAAATCTCTCCGATCTCTCAAATCTCTCCGATATCTCAAAATCTCTCTCAATACTTTCGGAAGCCTTGGATAAAGAGCATGATGAGGAGCCAGAGGAGGTTCCAGCCGATGATCGCTTCGGGAGTAAAGACGGCGGTGATCGGCGAGAACGCGAGGAAGATCATAAACAGTGCGCCTATGATAAGTCCGAGAATGAGTGAAACACGGGACATACTCACGTCTTTGAGCAGCTTCTTCGATGCGTTGATGCCCTTGGCGAGAGATACGAAGCTTCCGGTGCCGGAAAGCGCTCCGCAGCCGTTTGCAGTGTACGATGTACACTCGTTATACAGCCCGTGCAGACTTGAACCGATTATCCTTACGCGCTCCGGGTCAACATCGAACAGGTCGGTTATCCTTCCGATCGTTATGAGTGAGTCGGTAGTCTTTATTATCACCGATGTTCCGCGGCTTGTGAGTTCCTTTATCTCGGAACGCACGGACGGATTTGCCGTAAGCCTTATAAAGAATATGACCGCAAGCTCTCCGCCTACTGCAAGATATACGCTGTCGGAACCGTTGCGCGAGTACTTCGCTATCGCGCTCATCTCCGGTATCTTTATGCTGTGATGCTTCATGTGCTCACGGCTTCCCATGATGATGCGCTTGTTCTCGTACCAGCCCATAACGCCCATGTTGTCCTCATAAACACAGCCGTCGATCTTGAGCAGCATTTCGCGGTTCGCACCTATCATCTCGAAGAACAGCCCGGAAAGTACCGAGTTGCAGTTCACCGCAAGGCTTGCCGCAAGTATTATCGCCATATCCAGCGAGATGTTGTTTATCGAGTTCTGGAGCTTGCACGGCTTTATGTTGGTGCATTCGATAGCCGATTTCGGGAAAAGTGTGGCTGCATCAACAAGTACCGAGTTCGCTTCTCCGAATTCCTCCGCCGATGTGTAGCCGAGAAGTGCGCTGCCGTGTTTGAGCAGAGCCCTTGACGCACGCCTGAACGGGTTGTTTACAAGGAACATCATCGAGAAAGGCGACAGCAAGCAGACAAATGCAACAAATACCGAGGTCGCCCAGTAGATATTGTTATTGAATACCTGCACTCCGTTGACTTCGGTGGTGTTGGGGATAAAGTAAACGAGAAGCCCCATTATCATGCCTGCCGCAAGGGATATCGGTACAAGCCGTTTTGCGATCCTGTCTGCCATATCCTCGCAGTAGCTCTTCTTGAGGAAGTCTGTGAAAAGCTCGGTCTTGCGCATTGTCACCAGATACGGAAGCTCGGAAACAACGCCCTTTGTGAATGCAGACGCTTCACTCTGACCGTCAACGATCTCCGCGCAGTACTTTGCAGCATCGGACTGCATGAAGTGGTAGTTTTTCTTCGCGCGCTTTATCATGCTGAGCTTTCCGACTGAATTAAGCAGCAGTCCGAGAAGCGCGGCGGGGATATAGATAAAGGCTCTGCCTTGCTGGAGATCGTTGGTATCAATAAGGTTCAGGACGGAAGCCAGCAGCGAGACCGTGCAGCTTACCGCACAGACGCTGTCGCAGTCTGCCTTGCCCTTGAATATCTTTCCGAGACCGCTTATCATCACCGATGAGCAGAGTATCATTCCCAGCACGCCGCCGATAAGGTTCGCAAAAACGATGCCGTCGTTGCTGAGTATGCCGAGCTCGTTGCCGAACATACCGATCTTCTGATATATGAATACCTTCTGTATAATATCTATTGCAAATACCGCGGCAGTCACAATGAACAGGAGCACGAAACGGAGCCGCAGGCTCTTCTGGGTCTCAACGAGGTCTGTCCAGATGCCGGCTTCGTCATCTTCATTGACTTCTCCGGCAGAGTCGTCGTAGTAATCGAGATCATCGTCCGAGATATCTTCAAGCACGAAGTTTGAAAGGCGGCGTTTGCGCTTTGTGGCAAGCTCTTTGAGCTTCTGTTCCGCGATCTCCGGATCGTGCATCGGTATTTCGCCTGTGTGGAGAGCTTTATTGACATCGGCTTCGTACTTGAATGTGTTCGTCGGGATAACGATCTTGTCAAAAGGACCGGTGTCGTATGCGGAAGCGGGATTCGTGTCATGAATGTCGGAGAGGCGCTTCTGCTCGATCGTGTTGTTTATCGAGCGCAGCAGGCGTTCTTCTTCCTCGGAGTGCTTGCGTACTTCCTTGGTATCGCTTTTCGGAATGAACTCCTTGATATCATCATTTATCTCGAATGTCTTGTCGAGGTTTATCGCATAACCGGAGGTTTCCGGTTTTTCGATATCCGGCATTATGCGGGTATCTCCGCCGACGATGCGCTCTATTGAACGTGTATCCTCCACCAGCGGATCAGCCGCGTTTGACTTTGCCAGCTCCTTGAGCAGTATCGCGTCAACGCCCATTGTATCGCCCGCCATCTGCTCGGCTGTAAGGGTTTCGATCTGCTGTGTGTATTCGGATTTTTTGGAGAAATCGTAGGGATTTATAGCTTTGAGGAAATCGTCGGGATCCTCAAGGGCTGTTTCTTTAATAAGCAGTTTCTGTGAGTCGATCTCGATCTTCTGCTGGCGCAGCACCTTTTCGAGCTGTATTTCCTCGGTGGTGGGTTCAGCCTGATCTTGTCCGGAATCCTTGCCTGCATTACCCGGCAGTTCGATCGGAACGTCCTGGACGATCACACTCTTGGTAGCGAACCGGCGTTCTTCTTCTTCAAATTTTCTGCGTTTCAGCTCTTCTTCCTGCTGACGCATTCGTTCTTCCGCGCTGAGACGTTCCTCGGATGCAGGAGCGCCGTTTTGGGCGTTCTCTGTTTCAGCGGAAGGCTGAACAGCTTCGGCCGCTGCCGGAATGTCGGATCTCTGCGTTTCCGCGGACTTCTTTGCCTCTTCTTCGGCAAGTCTCCGGGCTTCTTCCTCTTCCTTGCGCTTGCGCTCTTCCTCTTCTGCGATGCGTCTGGCTTCGGCTTCCGCACGGGCGCGTTCTTCCGCGATCCGGAGCTCTTCCTCTTCCTTGCGCTTACGCTCCTCTTCTTCCGCACGAGCCTGTGCTTCCGCAAGCCGGCGCTCTTCCTCTTCTTTGCGTTTGCGTTCTTCTTCCTCGGCAATAAGCTTCGCTTCGGCTTCGATCTTTTCAAGCTTTTCCTTTTCGGCACGCTTGCGTTCTTCGGCTATTCGCTGTTTTTTTGCAAGTTCTTCGCGTTTCTTATCCTCGGCAAGCTGCTGCTTTTCCTCAAATTCGGCGCGCCGCTTTTCAGTCTGGAGTCTCTTTTCTTCGGAGCTTGCAAAAACAAGAGGATCGCCGGATTTTGAGCGGTTCTGTTTTTGTTCGCCGAATATGCCTATGTAAGGATCCTCCGTCTGCTCCTTTTCACCGCTTTTATGCGGCGATGAGCTTATTCCGAGTATATCGTTCAATATGTCATCAACGTCTTCGGACGAGCTTTTGCCCCCGTCTTTATGACTGTACTTGTCGAGTATATCGTCAAGTGAAAAATCTGACATCTGAGCCGTCACTCCTTTCCCGCACTTTGCGGTGAGTTATGAATGCCTTCCGCGCACGATCTCATACATTAGTATCCCCGCGCTTACAGATGCATTCAGTGAATTTATCTTTCCGTACATATCTATCGAAAGTATCATATCACAGTTCTCGCGTACAAGTCTTCCGAGACCGTTGCCCTCCGAGCCTATGACCAATGCCGCGGGTCCGCTCAGATCGGCTTTCCGGAACGGTTCGCCGTCAGCTTCCGCCCCATAGATCCAGATGCCCTTTGCTTTTAACTGCTTCATCGTCTCCACAAGATTAGATACCCTTGCAACTTTTACCCAGCTTGCCGCTCCTGCGGAAGTCTTGAATACAGTCGAGGTGAGACCTGCACTGCGGCGCTTCGGGATTATTACTCCGTCTGCTCCCGCCGCTTCCGCAGTCCTTATTATTGCGCCTAAATTGTGGGGATCCTGTATCTCGTCGGCAATAATTATGAACGGGGGAGTGCCTTTTTCTGCCGATACCGCAAGGATATCTTCAACGTCCGCATACTCGGCTGCCGCAGCTATCGCCGCTACGCCGCCGTGCTTTCCTCCCGCCGACAGTTCGTCGAGCTTGTCCGCAGACGCGTCCTTAACTACTGCACCCGCTTCTTTTGCAAGCGCGATGAGCTTTCCGAGTCCGCCGGCTCCTCTCTGAACATATACCGTATCAATGGCGCTTCCCGAGCGGAGAGCTTCCATTACCGCGTTCCTGCCGTAGATGATCTGTTCTTCCATAAATACACTGCTTTCCAAGCATATTGAATGCTGTCCGTACAGACAGTTATTCATTTTTTATTATATCATATAACATACATAAATTACAATAGCTTTTTGAAAAATTTTAAAAAATGTGGTTTTTTCTATTGATTTTTCGGCGGTAGTATGGTATAATATTTCCCGTTAAGGGCTCGTAGCTCAGCCGGGAGAGCGCCGCGTTCGCAACGCGGAGGTCAAGGGTTCGATCCCCTCCGGGTCCACCATCTTTACAAGACAAAAAGTATATACAGCCCACAAACGGCATAAACAAGCCGATTGTGGGCTGTATTACTTTTGTTTTTGAAAATTCCGGCCGGTGTATATTTTCGACGGGGATTCATTGGGTGGAGGGATTTGAACCATAATTTATATCACTATAAGTTCAATTGTGCATTATAGCGGTGGAACCTCGGTTGACAGCATCGTTAACAAGGTCGATACTATTGTGAACCACGCAGACGAGTTCATCAGCACAGGACTTGAAATGAACAAAGATAGAAAATGCCGTGTGAGTGGTTCGAGTCCGTTCACCAGCTCCAATTGAAAGCCCGTCTAACAAGATTGTTAGGCGGGTTTTGTTTTTGGATTGCGAACATATTATCCATTTACGATAAATCACGCTTTGCCGCAAACGCAAAATGCAGTCCTGTAACGCCATGGATTATTAAAAATTCGTGAAAAGAATATCAGATCAGGTATGCTTAAGCATTATTGCACCACCTAAAGTGCCTTTCACCGACAATATTTTTCAGAGAGACCTATATCAGATATCTACAGAATTTTATAGCATCAATTCTATTGACAAATGCCGACGCTCATGATAAAATATCTATCAAATATAGAAAATAGATTATCAAAAGGCGGGTAACTGTATGTGGAGCAAGGAATTTGACGCGGAAATAATGGCTGCAAAGCGAAACGTTCTGCTTGAAAAAGGATTTGAGATCTTTACAAAGAGAGGCATAGAGTCCGTATCTATGCAGAATATCGCTGACGCGGCAGGCTGCGGAATAGCAACACTTTACCGTTATTTCGATAAAAAACAGGGTTTTGTGATCGAGGTAGCTACAAAAAAATGGAATGAGATCCGGGAACTGGACAGCAAGAGGCGTGAGGAAGCAAACATTGCCGGCATGACAGCGGCGGAAATGCTCGAATTCTACCTTGACGGATTTCTGATACTGTACCGTGAGAAAAAGGATCTTCTGCGTTTCAATCAGATGTTCAATATGTATGTGGAAGGGGCAGGGATAGAAAAAAACGCTCTTGAAACATACTATGGCATGATAGATAATTTCGGAGAGTACTTCCGTCTGATATATGAGCGGGCAAAGACGGATAAGACAGTCCGCACCGACATTTCGGAAGCGGAAATGTTCTCAACAACGCTTCATCTCATGCTTGCGGCGGTCACAAGATACGCGGTGGGGCTTGTATATAAGCCGGAAACGGGATCTGACGATATGAAGGAGCTTGAAACGCTCAAAGCTATGATGCTTGCGATGTACAGGCAGGTATGAAACGTGACAGTTCAGGAGATATTTATGTAACTGCATGACGCAGTAAAGAAGGCTCCCGAAACAGACAGCAGCTTGTTTCAGAAAGGATCGCTATATGGAAAAGTGGGTAATAGTTGTTGATGATGACATCTTAAATCTGAAGGTAGCAGGATATATACTAAGCCGGAACGATATGCGCGTTACGTCTTTGAGCTCGGGCAAGGAGCTTCTTGACTGCGTAGCCGTGAACGGAACACCCGATCTGATACTGCTTGACATAAGCATGCCGGAAATGGACGGCTTTGAAGCACTCGAAAAGCTGCGCGAGACTGAAAAGGCAAACGGGTGGGAGGAGACCCCGGTCGTTTTTCTTACCGCTGCCGAGGGTGCAGACGCCGAGACTCACGGATTTGAAGCCGGCGTATCGGATTACATAAAAAAACCGTTTGTTCCGGAAGTTTTTCTGCGCCGCATAAACAATGTCTTATCAAAGCAGGAAAAAATGCTGAACTTTAAGAACGAGGCGACGATCGACAAACTCACGGGCTTTCTGAACAAGGGAGCTGCCGGCGTGGAATTTTCACGGCTGTGTTCATCGGAACCGGGCTGTATGCTGATGATCGACCTTGATTCGTTCAAACTTGTAAATGATATCTACGGTCATGAGACCGGCGATGAGGTGCTGATAAGCTTTTCGCGGATAGTTTCCGCCGCTCTTCCGAAAGAGAGCAGGGTGGCAAGGTTCGGCGGCGATGAGTTTGTTTCATTCTGCCCGGAAAAGCTCAGCCATGAAAAGCTTTCGGAGATCACGGCGAAAATAAATGAGGACATGATCAGAGACGCAAAGAAGCTTATGGGCGAAGATATGCAGATACCTATCGGCGCGTCGATAGGAGCTGTGGCGGTGCCGGATCACGGCAACGACTATGATTCTCTTCTGAAGCTTGCGGACAAGGCGCTTTACAGCGTAAAGCGGCACGGAAAGCATGGCTGTGCGCTGTACAGCGCAGATGATTTCCCGGACGATGAAGAAAATGATATCCTTGATATCCACAGTGTTTCGGAGATACTCGGCGAACGCTCTATACCGAATGTCGCATTGCAGCTCGACAGCGAATCTTTCGCGTATGTTTACAGATATGTTATGAGGTACATCATACGCAATAACCGGACAGCCTGCAAAGTGATGTTTACGCTGTCCCGGAACGCGGGTACTGATGAGGACGAATACAAGGAGCTTTGTACCGAATTCGGAAATCATATAAGGGAATCTCTCCGGAAATCCGACATTTTCATGCGAAACCGCTCGGACAGGTATTTTGTGTTTCTCACAGATGTCCGCAGGGAAGCGACGGAAAAGGTCATCGGCAATCTTCTCCGCAGCTGGTGTGAGCTGCACGGCGACAAGCTCCTTGCGTCGTTTGAAACGGAGTTCGTCGGCAGCACGGACGATCATGTAAAGCATTCCGACAAGATCAGCATAGCTGTTGTTGATGACGATTACCCGAATCTGCGCATGGCAGAACATATACTGAACAAAGCAGGATACGGTGTCACCACGCTCAGATCCGGTCAGGCTCTGCTTGATCATGTCGAAAAAAGCATTCCCGATCTTATTCTTCTCGATATAATAATGCCCGACATGGACGGATTTGAAACAATTAAAAAGCTCCGCAGCATGGAGCGGGAAATATCGGAGATACCGGTAATATTCCTTACCGCCGATGATAATACGGAGTCGGAGAGCAAAGGTCTTTCCCTCGGCGCTATGGATTTTATCAAAAAGCCGTTTGCTCCGGAGATCTTTCTGCTCCGTGTAAGGCATACTATTGAGCTGACTACCCTTCAGCGCTCTCTTAGCGCTGAAGTGGAGCGCAAAACCGGTGAGAACAGAGCTTTGTTTCTGCACGTTGTAAAGTCTCTTGCCGACGCGATCGACGCAAAGGATACCTATACAAACGGACATTCCGGCAGAGTCGCGGAGTATTCAATGGAGATAGCAAGGCGCGCGGGATATCCGGCGCAGCGGCAGAGCGACATCTATATGATGGGACTTCTGCATGATGTAGGCAAGATAGGTATTCCCGACGCTGTGATAAACAAGCCTGCTCGTCTCACAGACGAAGAATATGAGATCATCAAGACCCACCCGGTAATGGGCGCACGGATACTGAAAAATATACAGGAGATGCCGAAGCTTGCGACAGGTGCAAGGTGGCATCATGAGCGCTATGACGGCAGAGGCTATCCGGACGGTCTGAAAGGCGGCGATATTCCCGAGGAAGCAAGGATAATCGCAGTAGCAGATGCTTACGATGCTATGACGAGCCGCAGAAGCTACCGTGGCGTGATGTCTCGGGAAAAAGTCCGCAGCGAGATCGAAAAAGGAAGGGGTACACAGTTTGACCCGAGGTTTGCGGACATAATGCTTGCAATGATAGACGAAGATGTGGATTATAAAATGAGAGAGGTATGACGTATGCGCGGCAGGGATCTTGAAACATCATTTCACATGATCTTACTCGGTATGTTTTCCGTGTTGACGGTGCTGTTTGATATAATAATCGTACTGTCACAGTGGGAACTTCCGGCTATACCCATCATAACCGGTGCGTGCGCTTTATGCTGGGTGATGCATTTTACGGACACGGGAAAGCCTGCGGTCAGGCTGTACCTGTATATCATCGTCATTCTCGGAGTTCTGATGTTCTATGCTCTTCACGGCATACCCATAACCGATATACCGATATTACTGTGCCTGCTTATAGTTATACTCTCGCGGCAGAATGACATCAAGCTTGTTCTGCTGACGGCTCTGTCATACCCTATATACATCGCCGTGAATATTTTTATAACCGGATATCTGAATGCCGATACCCCGACTACGGTCTATTCAAGAATAGCTCTCGGGATCTTCTGCCTTTCGTTCGCGGCAGGGATAGCCGTATATTTTATCCGTATCGGCCGCAAGGACGGGAATGAAAAGAACGAACTGCGGCAGGAAGCGGCAGACGCTAAAAATGATACAAAGCAGTTTCTTGCCAATATGTCCCACGAGCTCAGAACGCCCATAAATGTTATCTGCGGACTGAGCGAGCTGATGCTTGATGCCGATCTTCCGGAAAAATACGGTGACGACCTGTACGCACTCTACAGCGCGGGAAAGCGGATACAGCGTCAGATAAGCGATATACTCATATTCTCCGAATTGCAGACCGACCGTTTCAGGCTTGCGGAAGGCGAGTATGAGCCCGAATCGGTATTATATGATACGATACGAAGTGTATTCACAAGAACATACATAGGCGCGGATTTTGCCGTTGATATATCTCCCGCTGTCCCGCGTGTGCTTATCGGCGATGCAAAGCGTATCCGGAAAATACTCGAATGTCTGCTTGACAACGCGGTGAAATTCACGGAATCCGGCGGCGGATATCTGTATGTCAGCGCACGTCCGCTGGGAGATGAAATAAATCTGAACATTGATGTGTATGATACCGGCGTCGGTATCGAGCATAAGTACAAAAACCGTCTGTTCAGCGGAACATTTGCGGCTGACGACAGCACCGAGCGCCGCAGAGGCGGGCTTGGTCTGGGACTTGCCATAGTCCACGGGATAGTGCGTTCAATGCACGGTTTTATAAAACTTGAAAGCAGCGGCAATGGGACTCACGTTCACGTCACCGTTCCGCAGAAGGTGGCTGACCGGACTTGCTGCATAGGCATCTCCGGCGCGGGCAAATATCATGCGGTATGCTGGTTTGACCGCTCGAAATATGCACGCCGGGAGGTCGGAGAATACTACTATAAAACCGTGGATCACGTCCATGAGGAACTGGGCGTGGACGTTACCGTGGTAACTTCGCTGTCACAGCTCAAAGAGCGGGTGGAAAAGGGCGGCGTAACGCACATTTTTATTGCCGAAGCCGAATATGGCAGTGACCCGTCATATTTTGAAAGGATCGCAAAGCAATGCTGGGTATGCGTATTTTCGGGCGGTCAGTTCACGCTTCCCGCCGACAGCTCAGTCAGCATAATCAGAAAGCCTGTGTATCTTCCGGCGGTAGTGGGCTTCTTAAAGCGGTCCGGTCCCGGAGCGCAGACCGCAAGAATGGACGTTGAGACCGAAGAGGCACTGTCCCGTCTGCCGTCCGGTAAGAAGGCTCTTGTGGTGGACGACGAGCCGATGAACATAATGGTGGCAAAGGGTATGCTGCAAAGGTTCGGGCTCAGCGTATTCACGGCAGAGAGCGGTCCGGAGGCTATCGGTATATGCAGCTCCGAGAACATTGATATCATATTTATGGATCACATGATGCCGGATATGAACGGTACGGACGCTATGAGAGCGATACGTAATCTGAGCGGCGGCTATTACAGGCACAGACCGATAGTGGCGCTCACCGCCAACGCCATGAGCGGCGCGAGGGACAATTTCCTCAGTATGGGCTTTGACGGATTCCTTTCAAAGCCGGTATCAATGAAAAATATGCACAGAGTTCTGGAACAATTTTTGCGGGAGGACACAGATGAGTGAAGAAAGGGAACAGACCCATATACTGATAACCACCGACAGCGTTTGTGACCTGCCTCAGGAACTTATCAGGGAATATTCGGTAAAAGTCCTTCCCAACATTGTCAGGACACGGGACGGGCAGTTTCTTGACGGCGTGGAGATAAGCCCCGACGATCTTCTTGATTATATGGAAACAACGGACGATGTTGTTATGTCAGACGCTGCTTCGGAAGAGGATTATCTGAGTTTTTTCAGAGAAAACATACGCGGCAATACCGCGATACTTCACATAACAATGGGGCGGTATGCGAGCAAGGGCTACGATAATGCGGTAAAAGCGGCTGAAAGCGTACCCGGCGTATATGTTCTCGACTCCGGACAGATCTCCAGCGGTCTCGGACTTGTCGTTCTCAGGGCGGCGGAGCTTGCAAGAGAAGAGCATAATATGCAGCAGCTCCGCGCGGAGGTCAGTGAGTACGCTTCAAGGGTATCATCGACATTCATAGTGCGCGAGCTTGAGTTTATGAACAGGAACGGCAGACTCAGCAACGGTATGCGCAAGCTGTGTGAAAGAATGCTGCTGCGTCCCATGCTTGTGATGAAGAAAAGCAGGATCGCCGTAGGCGGTATGGTGTACGGACTTCACGAAGCGTCGATGCGCTCCTATATACGCGGACAGCTGCACGGCAGGAATGACATTGAGACCGACACGCTTTTCATAACCTATGCGGGACTCGATGACACCGAGCTTGGAAAAATAGCGGAGACAGTCCGGAAATACGCGATATTCCGCAATATTTATTTCGTGAAGGCTTCCTCGGCAGTAGCCTGCAACTGCGGCAGGGGCTGCTTCGGTCTGCTCTTTGCGTACAGTCCGAAGGAAAAGAGCAGGAGGGGAACGGAGCATATCCTCTCAAAGCGCTTCAATTATGCGCTGCTGGCGGTGTTCACTGTTGCTATGAGCGTGGTGCTGATGTTCAATTTCAGGCTGTTCTACTCGATGATAAGCGGGCAGGCTGATGCGATAGGACGCGCACAGCTTGAATCGGTATCGGGAGACCTTGAACAGACACTGTACGAAGCGGAGATACTCACGAGACAGATAGCGTCGGGACTGGAGCTGCTCTACAAGGAAAACGCTTCGGGAGACGAGATCGACGCCTATCTCAAAACAAACAAGGACTACAATTCCGTCGGAAGCTGCACGAACGTCTATGCCGCGGGCGAGGACTGGTACAGCATTCCGGATTTTGTGATGCCGGAGGATTTTGACCCTGTTCAGCGCGACTGGTACAAGGGCGCACGCAAAAAGGGAAGCGGCAGTATCTATTATACTGCCCCATATCTTGATCTTGCGTCGGGAGAAATGTGCTTCACGGTTTCGGAGCTGCTGTCCGACGGAACGACTGTAGTCGCGCTCGACTTCAACCTGACAGGCTTGCAGGAGAGCGTTTCAAAGATAAGTATTGCGGGCGGTGACGCTCTTATTGTCAGCGGGAGCGGTCAGATAGTCGGTTATGCCGATGTTGCTGCGGTAGGTCAGCCTATTTCCGCAGCTCTGCCGCAGTACACCGCCGTATTCCAGAGAATACTTTCCTCCGGTGAGAGCTCACTTAATTTCCATACAAAGATAAGCGATACCGACAGCGTTGTCTTCTACAATCGTACCGCGAATGAATGGTATCTGCTGTCCGTAGTCAGCCAGACCGCTCTCTACCGGAACAATATGACAGGTATCATCGCAAATACGGCGGTAAATCTCTGCCTTATTGCGGGAATGATACTGCTGTACATTTTCAGCATACGTTACAGGAAAAGGATAGAGCAGCGCCTTAAATATACCGAAAGCGCAGTCAGCGGCGCGGTCGCCAGAATAAGCGCGCCTATGGAAGACATAGTAAAGCGCAGCGATTACCGCCTTCTCCGGTCAAGCGACGAACCGGAAGTCTATATGGAGCGTCTGCGTGAGTCCTCGCTCAAAATGAAATCCGCACTTGCCTCGCTTTATACGGTAGATACCGATGCCGGCAAAAAGGAGAATGAGAGCGGCAGGATAATAAAAGACGTACATGCCGATTCGGACATCTCCGACCGCACCAACAAGCATGCCTGCGCCGGTATCATAGCGCTGCTCACGGTAACGATGATACTGTGCATCGCGATATCGACGGTACTTATGATAAACAGGGGCAATACCCGTATGGAAAAGGAAACGGGAGATTACACATCGGAACTTGAGTCGTGGATAGTCGAGCAGAAAAGCGTACTGGATATGTTTGTGAGCTTTATTTCCGCTGAGCCGGAAATGCTCGGTGATTATGACAAATGCGTTGAATGGCTGAACGATATCACCGTGCAGTATGATGATATCTCGGTATCGTACATGACCGACCCCCGCGCGGAGCATACAGTTATTATGAACAACGGCTGGGAGCCCGATGATGACTGGCACGTTGAGGAAAGACAGTGGTACATAGATTCCATAGAGTCGGAAAAAGAGGACGGCTTCTCCGTATCCGCCCCGTATTATGACGAACAGATAGGAGCTTACTGCGTCACATTCAGCAAAAGAGTATATGACAAGACCGGCAATTTCTTAGGAGTTTTCGGAATAGATTTCTTCCTTGACAAGCTTACCGGCATACTTGATTCGAGCTATACCGATGAGGGGTATGCGTTTCTTGCGGACGCGGACGGGCAGATCATAAATCACCCCGCTCCGGAGTATCAGATGTCGGAAAGCAACGTGGTAACACTTGAACAGGCAGGTTATCTTGATGCGGTGCTCGCCGGGGACACTGTCGTCATCAAAGACTATGACGGCGGCTACAAAGCCTTTTATGCAGTACCCGACCCTACCTCCGGCTTCACTATTGTCTGCGCGAAAAACTGGAATGTGATATACGGCAGTCTTGTAAGCTACATCATTGTTTTCATAGTGATATTCGGCGCGGGTATAGCGATAACAGGCTCACTGCTCCATATGATGATCGTGTGGCAGAAGCGGGTGCGGAAAACTCTCGAAAATTCCGCCGCGGAAGCCGAAAAAGCAGGTCAGGCAAAATCGCAGTTCCTTGCGCAGATGTCGCATGAGATACGCACCCCGATAAACGCAGTGCTCGGTATGAACGAGATGATAATGCGCGAGAGCAGCAGCGATGATATCAAGGAATACTCTGAGAACATACAGAACGCCGGAAGGACGCTGCTTACGCTGATAAACAGCATTCTCGACTTCTCCAAGATAGAGGACGGAAAAATGGAGATAGTTCCCGTCAGCTATGACACTGCGTCAATGATAAACGATCTTGTCAATATGGTGCTTGAAAGAGCTGAACAGAAAAATCTTGAATTTAAGACAGAGATCGACAGGAACCTGCCCAAAACGCTGTACGGCGACGATGTGCGTATCAGACAGATAATCACAAATATCCTCACCAACGCGGTGAAATACACTCCCAAGGGCAGTGTGACCCTGCGTATGCTTATAGCGGACAGAAACGGCGACAAGATAACTCTTCGCACCGAGGTTCAGGACACCGGTATCGGTATCCGCCCCGAGGACAGAGATGCGCTTTTCGAGTCGTTCAGAAGGCTTGACAGCGAGAAAAACCGTGCCATTGAAGGCACAGGTCTCGGTATCTCCATTGTTCAGAAGCTGCTCGTTATGATGGGAAGCGAGCTCCAGCTCGACAGCGTTTACGGCGAGGGCTCACGGTTCTGGTTCGATATAGTGCAGGAGGTCGTTGACGATGAGCCTATCGGCGACTATGAGGAGCATCTGCGCCTGTCCCGTCACAATGAAAACAGCCGGGAGTATATCTACGCTCCCGATGCGAGAGTTCTTGTCGTAGATGACAACATGATGAATCTTAAAGTTGCGAAAGGACTTCTCAAACGCACAGGCATAAAGGTCGATATCGTTGCCGGCGGCAGCGACGCTATAAAGGCAGTCTCGCAGAACAGGTATGACATTATCTTCCTTGACCACATGATGCCGGACATGGACGGACTTGAAACGCGGAAGAATATGGAAACGGCAGGTCTGCTGGACGAGAAGACTGCGGTCATAATGATGACTGCGAATGCCATAGTCGGCGCTAAGGAGGAGTACATTGCGGCGGGCTTCACCGATTATCTGTCCAAGCCGATTGAAGTCAGAAGCCTTGAAACTATCCTTAAAAAATATCTGCCCGCCGAAAAGATAGGTTATAGGACTGCTGACGGCGATAATAAAGTAAGAGAACCCGCTGCTGCCGATACTGCGATAGCGGAGCAGCCTGCTCAGAACCCTCCCGAAACGGATATTACCGAGGAACAAGCAAATGCCGGAAATGAGCGGCACATCAGCATCTCTGCCGGAATGGGATTTTGCATGAATGATACGGGATTTTACAAAGAAATGCTCGGCACATTCATCAGTGAAAGCCCGGTCAAGCGTGAACAGCTTGAAGCTGCCCTTAAAAGTGAAGATACAAAGCAATATACAGTGCAGATACACGGGCTTAAAAGCACTTCAAAGACGATAGGCGCTGTCATGCTGCCGGATATGGCGCTTAAGCTCGAGCTTGCCGGAAAAGAGGGACGGTTTGATGATATAAAGCTTGGTCACGCCGAGGTAATGAAGGAGTATGAGGCTGTCCTGTCCGCGGCGGAAGAACTGATAAAGACACTGTAAAACGGAGATGATGAAGATATGGGAATTCTGTTAAGTGCTGCGCTTATAATAATGGGAACCGTATCGACCGTATATGGCGTACAGTTTTTCAGACGTGAAAAGTCAGCCGGATATTTCCGTGCGGCTATACTGCTTATGGGACTTGCAGTCGGGATATGGGGATTCGGATATGGTTTTATCGGTATATGCGGCGATTTTGCCGTTTGTTCGCATCTGCGCCGTGCGGGCTTGTTTGGCGTCGACATATTCCCCCTTGCGGAAACGATAGTGGCGCTGCACAAAGCCGGAGTAAACCGGAAAATACAGAATATAGTCCGCTTCATTCTGACACCGCTCGCATTGACAGACTGGTGGCTGTTTTCGGGAGAAAAGGTCGATGAATTTGTCCGTGTCGGAAACTGGACTACGTGGCAGGCGGTTGATTGCCCGGAGAGGACTTTCCATTGGATCTATACGGTGGTCATTTTCCTTTCGGCGCTGACTTCATGGATAGTCTGGTACGGCAAAGTAAGGCTGAAGCGCGAAAAGGCACTGCTGCTCCGCATACTTGCCGCCAATCTTACGCTGATGCTCTGCTCCGGACCGGATACATTCCTGACAGCCGTTACGGGAGTTGTATATCCGACATCGGGTCTTGGCGCGGGACTTGCATTTCTGATATGGATCATTGCCGTTGTAAAATACAACACCTTTACAGTCTCATCACGGGCTATGGGAGATTATGCACAGACGGTAGTGAATGTCGGTCTTGTTATATTTGATGACAGTTTCCTTGCGATGGAAATGAATAATTTCGCAAGAAAAGAGCTGGATATGGTGCCGGGCAGGCATCTCACCGAGCTTGTGCGCCTGCATCAGAGTGAAGAGGAAATATTCGGACGGGTGATCGCAGATGACAGATATACATTCAAGTGCATTTCCGCAAGCGGAGACAAGACCTGTATAGCAGATATGATCACGCTTCGAGACAACTATGATGAAGCATACGGATATATCATGACCGTAACGGATATTTCAAAAGAAGAACAGCTTATAGCCGAGGCAAGGCGGGCAAATGAAGCAAAGAGTGAGTTCCTTGCAAATATGTCTCATGAAATACGAACACCGATAAACGCCGTACTTGGTTTTGATGAGCTTATCCTGCGGGAGACTAAGGAAGAAACAACAAGCGGTTATGCGGCAAATATCAAGCACAGCGGTGAGACTTTGCTGTCACTGGTAAACGATATACTCGATTTTTCCAAGATAGAAAGCGGAAAGATGGATATTGTGCCCGTAAGCTACGACCCTGCGCAGATGTTCGAGGATCTCATCGTTATGATAACTCCCCGTGCGGAGGCAAAGGAGCTTGCGATAGAATACGATATTGCCGACGATATCCCGGCACAGCTTTTCGGAGATGATATGCGTATCCGTCAGGTCGTGACCAACCTGCTTACAAATGCCGTAAAATACACGGAAACCGGCACTGTCACACTTTCCGCGTGCATAAAGGAAAGGCGAGCCGGTGCAGTTATTTTGCATATTTCTGTCAGAGATACCGGAATAGGGATAAAGGACGAGGACAAAGCGCACCTGTTTGAATCGTTCAGGCGCGTCGATATCAGCCGCACCCGCAATATAGAGGGTACCGGACTCGGACTTTCCATAACACTGCGCTGCCTGGAGCTTATGGCCAGCAGTCTTGAGCTCGACAGCGAGTACGGCAAAGGCTCGGATTTCTGGTTCGATATAGAGCAGAAGACCGAAAGCAGCGATACGATCGGTTCCTTTGCGGAAAGAATGTCTCTCGCCCGCAGAAATGTCAGCGTTTCCCGGGAATCGTTCACTGCACCCGGAGCAAAGGTGCTCGTAACTGATGACAACCTTATGAATCTGCAGGTGTTCAAGGGTCTGCTCAGAAAGACGGAGATAGATATAACTTCTGTCATCAGCGGGGCTGAAACGATCACCGCATTGGAGAAGCAAAAATATGATATTGTATTTCTTGACCACATGATGCCGGAAATGGACGGTATCGAGACATTGGAGAAAATAAAGGCAAGCCGGATCATCGACATACAGGGTACGCCGATCATCGCTCTCACTGCCAATGCCGTCTCCGGCGCAAGAGAGATGTATCTGAACGCGGGATTTGACGACTATCTCACAAAACCGATAAGATACGACAAGCTTGAAAAAATGATCCTTAAATATCTTCCCGAAGAGAAGATAATGTACAATAAAGCGGAAGGCACCGCCGCGTCACAGGCGGCTCACGACAGTCCGGAACCGGAAAACACGCTGAACGAAGAGATAAATGATCTGATAGATAAAAAAGTCGGGCTGGAGTATTGCATGAATGATGAGAACTTCTACCGTGAGATGCTTGACACATATATCAAGGAAAAGCCGGAAAAGCTCGCACAGCTTGGATCAGCATTAGAAAACGGGGATATAAAACGATATACCGTGCTGATACATGGACTCAAAAGTACATCAAAGATGATAGGCTCGGTTAAATTCTCCGAACTTGCTTATGAACTTGAGCGTGCAGGAAAGGAAGGGAGACTTGATGATATAAGGAAAAAGCATAATTATGTTATGAAAGTTTATGGGTGGGTCATAAAGGAAGCTCAAAAAATGATATAGCACATCACTCTCAATATAAAGGCAACTAATACTATTTCACCAACGGTGAGATCGAGCTTACTTATTCGGCGACACTTACTGATGAAGATCTGTCATCGCTATAATAATAAAAGCAGAGGATTTATTTCAAAAAAATCTCTGCTTCTGTATATTTTATACAAAGTCTAAATTGTTTTTTGTCTATTGGGTACACTTTCCCGTATTTTCTGACATTTATGCTGAAACGGTGGCTGAAGGAGAAATGATTCTGTAGACAGAAATAAAATCAGCGATATGCTTAAATTATCAAATACTCAATGCAAATATGTCATTGATACAAAAGGAAACGTTTATGACCGTTTACCGGAATATGGCAAAGGGCGGCATCGTCCCGCCGGGTGATGAGCGCAGGCTTATGGAATACGGCAAGGATATGTACCAGTTCGCCAAGACTGCGCAGATGATGGCTCAGGTCGCGGAGCGCAAAAAACACAAGTCTGAGTGGGACGAGGACGAAGAACGGGAATACCGTGAAAAGCAGAACGCAGGGTGAAGCTGTGGCGGAGATAATGAGATCCGCAGGTCTCAAACCGCGGATAATAAAGGATCATTCCGGGCTGGACAGAGTGGTTCTCGGGGAAAGATAACAGATCCGGATATTGCAAAAAACAAAGTTATATGGTATAATAATTGTGTCCTCAACAACTGCCGTCTGGCAGTTGTTGTCCCGGATCCTGTTTTACAGGATTTGGGATCGCTGCAAAAACGCGCCTTCGGCGTGTTTTACAGCGGACACATTCCTTGATGTCAAGCTCATTTCGCCCTTCGTGCGAACAGACATTAATAAGAAAAAACAAGGAGGATCGTCATATGAAAAAGCTCGTAAAACTTCTCGTACTTTTCTTAACGGCTGCGGCAGCCGTTGCTTCTATGTGTGTTGTTTCGGGAGCCGCGTCTGTTCTCCCCGCGCCGACAGGTATAGTACTTACTGCTTCGGACACATCGGTAAAGATAGTATGGGACGAGGTCAGCGGTGCCGACGCGTACAGGGTGTACAAGTACGACAGATCGCTCGGCAAGTTCAAAAAGTATAAGAATGTTTCCGGTACGGTATGCAATGTCATCGGTCTTAAAAAGTCCACGGAGTACAGGTTCAAGGTAGCCGCGCTGGTGAAGAAGGAAAACATCTATACAAAGCAGACGATCTCGGACGCGTACAAGGTAAAAACATTCGAGCTTCCCGCGCCGGAGAACATAAGTAAGTTTGAATTCAGCGACGGAGACGTTATCCTGCAATGGAATAAAATGTCCGGCGCAGACGCGTACAGAGCCTATATTCTTGACAGCAAAAGCGGCAAATACAAAGTGTATAAAGATGCATTTACGAACAATAGCGTAGATATAAGCAGCCTCAAGGTCGGAAAGACCTATACATTCATAATAGCCGCGCTCACCAAAAACAGCGACGGAAGCTATAAGGAACAGACAAGATCGGCACCTGCCGACATAAAACTGACAGCAAAGCTTGACAAGCCGGCAAATGTCAGAACAAAGGTGACCGGATCGACGCTCACTATAACATGGAGCAAGGTAAAGGGAGCCGCAACATATACCATTGACGGTCGAAGCGGCATCTACTCGTCCGACGGAAATGTTTACAACACTTATGTTCCCAACGGATCGGGAATAAAAGGAACATCTTACAGCTTTTCCGTGAAGAAAGGCAAATATTTCCTTAAAATATGCGCAAATCCCGGAAAAAACAGTGACTATGACGCAAGTGAATGGTATAATTTCGATGTGACTGTTAACTGAATTATCAGACAAACGACCCCTTGCTGCCCAAAAATCGGACAGACAAGAGCGCGGTGCCAAAATTTCGGTCAGTTTACCTTACCGTGTATGAGATTTGTACACGGCAGGGTGAACTGACCGTTTTCTTTTTGCCCGAACGATGATATACTATGGATGTAAACAGAAACAGGGGGCGATGATATGATGAGATCGGTAACACCTATGAGGACCGCAAAGGCAGGCTACATTGCAATGTCGGTCATTCTTATGGCGGCAGGAGCAGTTCTTATCGCCGCGCCGGACACACTGGCTTCCGCAATGTGCAGTGTGCTTGGAGTAGTTTCCGCGGTATTCGGCGGAGTAAAGATAGCAAGCTACTTCTCAAAGGATCTGTTCAGGCTTGCTTTCCAGCATGACCTTGCGGAAGGCATTCTGCTGATGATCCTCGGAGTAACGGCGGCAGTAAAACCGGAGCTGTTCCTCGGATTCATCGGCGTGATATTCGGGGTATGCGTACTTGCGGACGGATTGCTGAAAATACAGACGGCGATCGACGCAAAGGTTTTCGGGGTAAGCAAGTGGTGGCTGATACTCGCGGCAGCGATCGCGGCGGATATCGCAGGATTCTTCCTCATAATCAATCCCGTTGACAGCGCGGCTGTAGTTGCGGTGATTCTCGGCGTGACGCTTTTAATGGAGGGTCTGCTGAACCTCATCACCGTTCTGGTGGCGGTAAAGATAGTAAAGAACCAGCTTCCGGACGACATTATCACGGTAAATCCAGTGAACACTCACTGATCAGAAAAAAGAAAGGGTATGATAAGATGAAATTCGCAAATGCGGTAGTTAAATACCGCGTGCCGATCATTATAGTAAGCCTTGTGCTTATGGTGCCGGCACTGCTCGGTATGATCGGAACAAGGATCAACTACGATATGCTCGACTACCTGCCGTCGGACATGGACACAGTAAAAGGACAGGAAGAACTGATGAACGAATTCGGAAAGGGAGCCTTCTCCTTCATAGTCGTGGAGGATATGCCGGATAAGGACGTTGCGGCGATGGCGGAGCAGATAAAGACCGTCGAGCACGTCGATACCGTTCTTTGCTGGCAGGATATGGCGGATATAACGATACCGAAGGAATTTCTTCCCGAAAAGATATACTCGGCGTTCAACAACGGAAATGCGACAATGATGGCGGTATTCTTCGACAGCTCCACATCGGCTGATGTTACAATGGAAGCTATCAGGAATGTCCGTTCGATAGCCGGAAAACAGGCGTTTGTTTCCGGAATGTCCGCACTCGTTACAGACCTTAAAGAACTGTGCGAAAAGGAAGAGCCGATCTACGTCGGCATAGCGGTAATACTTGCCTGTGCGGCGATGATGATCTTCCTTGACAGCTGGCTGGTGCCTTTCGTTTTCCTTGCAAGTATCGGTATGATGATACTGCTGAACCTGGGAACCAACTACTTCATGGGCGAGATCTCATACATCACCAAAGCGCTTTCGGCAGTCCTCCAGCTTGCGGTAACAATGGACTACTCGATATTCCTCTGGCACAGCTACAATGAGAAGCTTGAAAAGATAAGCGACAACAAGCAGGCAATGGCAGAAGCGATACACGAAACGCTCACCAGCGTTCTCGGAAGCTCGGTCACCACGATAGCCGGATTCATAGCCCTCTGCTTCATGTCGTTCACTCTCGGCGCAGACCTCGGAATAGTAATGGCAAAGGGCGTTCTTCTGGGAGTCATAGGCTGTGTTACAGTCCTCCCGGCGCTGATACTTGCGCTTGACAAACCCCTCCAGGCAACAAAGCACCGCTCGCTTATCCCGGATATGAGCAAGCTTGCGTCCGGTATAACAAAGGTGTTCCCGGTATTTATCGCGGTGTTTGCGATACTTGTATTCCCGGCTTATTACGGGTACTCAAAGACGAATGATGAAGTTTACTACGATCTCGGCGAATGCCTGCCGGAAGATATCGACTATGTGATCGCAAACTCAAAGCTCCGTGATAATTTCGATGTAGCTTCGACTCACATGCTCCTTGTTGACGCGGAGACTTCTTCAAAGGACGTCCGCTCCATGATAAATGAAATGAAGCAGGTTGACGGAGTAAAGTATGTTCTCGGACTTGAGAGCGTTGTCGGCTCGGCGGTGCCGGAAGAAGTGATACCGGACAGACTGAAGGAAGCGCTGGTAAGCAACAAATGGGAGCTTATCCTCGTGAACTCGGAATACAAGGTAGCAAGCGATGCCGTAAACAGCCAGCTTGACGATCTTAACGCGATACTGAAAAAGTACGACAAGGGCGGAATGCTCATAGGCGAAGCGCCCTGCACGAAGGATATGATAGAGACTACCGGTCACGACTTCCGGGTAGTAAGCGCAGTTTCGATAGTAGCGATATTCGTTATAATCGCGGTTGTTGAGAAGTCGGTATCCCTGCCGTTCATACTGATAGCGGTAATAGAGCTTGCGACATTCATCAACCTCGGACTCCCGCACTACATGGGTCAGTCGCTCCCGTTCATTGCTCCTATCTGCATAAGCACGATACAGCTTGGCGCGACAGTCGATTACGCGATACTGATGACCACAAGATACAAAACGGAGCGTATCGGCGGTGCCGGCAAGCTCGACGCAGTAAGAACAGCACTCACGACATCTATCCCGTCGATAATCGTCAGCGGTATGGGATTGTTCGCAGCAACATTCGGAGTTGCGGTATATTCCGATATAGATATAATCAGCTCGATGTGCATGTTAATGGCAAGAGGCGCAGTGATAAGCATGATATGTGTAATATTTATCCTGCCGGCGCTTCTCTTGCTGTGTGACGCGCTGATAAGACATACGACGCTCGGAATGAGCGGAGAAGGCAGCGACAGCCGCAGACATACCGGCAGACTGCTGCACAGCCGTTGATACTATAGACAAATGCACAATTCACAATGCACAATGCACAATTGTGGAGCGCGCTTTGCGCGCATATCTGAATCGTGACGAAATTACTTGATTTTGTCTATGGACAGATATCAATTTAGTATAAGATCGCAGAAAAAACAGTAAAAACCGACATAACCGGATCAGAAAGGAAGATAACTATGAAACAGTCACTTATAAAGAAAATATCATATATTTCCTGCTGCACAATGCTTGCAGGTGCCGTAGGTGCAACAGCAGCCTATGCGGTAAACGAGAATACTTCCGCAGATGCGGAAGAGATACAGCCGGAGACGGCTGAGGAAGAACAAGCCGTAACAGATGAACCGCAGAAGGACGAGACAGTATATGTGCTTGCAGACGCGAACGGCAGCACAAACAAGGTCATCGTAAGCGATCATCTTATGAATGCGGGAAGCGATAATATCATCACGGAAGAGTCTTTGCTCAGCAATATCGAGAATGTAAAGGGCGAGGAGACATTCACCGAGAACGGCGGTAAAAGAACATGGAATGCAGGCGGAAACGATATCTACTACCGCGGAACGACAAATGAGCAGCTTCCTCTCGGCATAGCGGTAAGCTACAAGCTGGACGGAAACGATATCCCGGCAGATGAACTTGCCGGAAAGAGCGGAAAGGTCACGATCAGATTCGACTATACAAACAACAAGTACGAAGATGTGACAATAAATGGGGAGAAGACTAAAATATATGTGCCTTTCGCTGCGATCACCGGTATGCTGCTGGATAACGAAAAATTCCGCAATGTCGAGGCGGTAAACGGCAAGATCGTGAATGACGGTGACCGTACATTCATCGTGGGAACCGCATTCCCGGGTCTTGCCGAAAGTCTTGGCACCGAGGACAGCGGGAAGATAAAGATACCCGGATATTTCGAGGTCACAGCTGACGTTACCGATTTTGAGCTTATGAACACGGTAACCATAGCAACAAATGAAGTATTCAGCGATATCGATCTTGATCTCGGGGATTCCGAGGCAACGCTCACCGAATATATCGACAAGCTCAGCGACGCTATGGATCAGCTTATCGACGGTTCCGGCAAGCTTCACGACGGTCTGAACGAGCTGCTTGAAAAGTCGTCTGCTCTTACGGACGGCACAGGCGCGCTTTACGAGGGCGCGGGTCAGCTGAACAGCGGTATTTCCGACGCGAACAAGGGTGCCGCACAGCTCTATACCGGTTCCGACAAGCTTTCCGCAGGTCTCGATCAGCTCACATCGAACAATGCAACTCTCACAGCAGGCTCCGAGCAGGTGTTCAACTCGCTGCTCGATATGGCGAACACACAGCTTGAAGCCGCCGGTATCACGGGTTACAAGCTGACTATCGAAAATTATGGCGAGACGCTTGATAAGATCATAGCTTCTCTGGACGGGGACAACGCTCTGAAAATGGCGCAGGAAACCGCAAAGAAGCAGGTAACGGAGGCTGTTGAAGCCAATCGCGCGACAGTAGAAGCGGAAGTTACCAAGGCGGTAAAGGCGCAGGTCAGCGAAAAGGTGAACGAGACGGTAAAAGCAGCCGTTACGGAGAAGGTAAATGAGGGCGTCAAGGCTAAGGTGCTTGAGGGCATTCTTGCAACTCAGAATATGACTGTTGAGCAGTACACACAGGGCATTGCGGCGGGCGTAATCGGCGCTGACGTTCAGCAGAAGATCGAAGCTGCGGCAGAAATGCAGATGCAGACAGCGGAAGTGAAGGCACAGGCTGATGCGGCACTTGAACAGCAGATGCAGTCGGCGGAAGTAAAGGAGCAATCGGAAGCGGCACTCGAACAACAGATGCAGAGTGACGAGGTCAAGGCGATAATTGCGCAGACGACCGATGATAAGATAGCCGAGCTTATTGATGAGAATTACAAGTCCAAAGACGTACAGGACAAGATAAAGGAAGGCGCAAAGACGGCATCTGCCGGTGCTGCAAAGCTTATTGAGCTGAAAGCGCAGCTTGACAGCTACAACACGTTCTACACCGGGCTTGCGGCATATACCGAGGGAGTAGCGCAGGCAGCGGACGGCGCAAAGCAGCTCAAGGGTGGACTTAATGAGCTGAATGCAGGCACACAGAAGCTTGAAGCCGGCTCAAAGCAGCTTTACGACGGCATTTCCGAGCTTAACGGAAGTGTACCGGCGCTGATAGACGGAATAACGCAGCTTGATGACGGTTCCGCACAGCTCTCTGACGGCTGCAGGGAGTTCAACGAAAAGGGCATCACAAAGCTGATCGACATAGTTGACGGCGATCTCGGCAGCCTCGTTGACCGCTTCAAGGCAGTATCCGACGTATCGAAGGACTATGAGACTTTCACCGGCGGTTCCGGCTCTGTCAAGTTCATCTACCGCACAGACGCGATAGAGAGATCTTGAGAGATCTGAGAGATCTGAGAGAAGGGGCGCTGCCCCTGTAACCCCGCCAGCCCCCTTTAAAAAAGGGGGCGGCGGACGCGCCGCGGCGAAATGCGTAGCGACATTCTTCTATTGACAGGTGCGGCTCCACGGTTAGCTATATTCATCTGAATACAAGAAAAGACTGCTGAAATTCGTTAGTTTCAGCAGTCTTTCATTCTGTTGTGATAGCTCTCTCCATTAACTGCGGAGCGATCAAAGTTTTTAGGGAAGGGGGTTCGGGGGAATGACCCTTTTTTCAAAAAGGGTCTGCCCCCGGTCTCGAGCGTAAGCGACCAGTCTCGAGCGAAGCGACCACTCTCGAGCGAAGCGACCACTCTCGAGCGCAAGCGACCCTCTCGAGCGGCAGCGATCTTCTCGGGAGATTTTTATCATTGACAAGCAGGAACGGACATAGTATAATGTTAGATATGTTATAAACTGCAGGGAAGGGATAAAGATAGATATTTTCGTATTTGTTATCAACAGCATACTGCTCGGTGTGGGACTGGCAATGGACGCGTTCTCGGTATCGCTTGCAAACGGTCTGAACGAGCCGGCAATGAAGCGCGGAAAACAGCTGCTTATCGCCGGAACTTTCGCGTTCTTCCAGGCTTTTATGCCGATGACCGGCTGGGTCTGCGTGCATACGATAGTTACGCTGTTTTCTTCTTTTGATAGCTTTGTGCCGTGGATAGCGCTCGTTCTGCTCGTGTTCATAGGCGGTAAGATGATATGGGACGGCGTTTCCGGCAAGGACGAGAGCGCGGAGAATGCCGGGGTAGGCTTCGGAGCGCTGGTTTTGCAGGGAATTGCCACGTCGATCGACGCTCTTTCCGTCGGATTTACCATTGCCGATTACGAGCTTCCGTCCGCGCTTGCGGCTTCGCTTATAATCGCCGCAGTCACCTTTATTATCTGCACGGCGGGACTTGCAATAGGCAGAAAATTCGGCACAAAACTTTCCGGAAAAGCGCAGATACTCGGCGGTGTGATACTTATTGCTATCGGTATCGAGATCTTTGTGAGCGGACTGTTGAAGTAGGTGTTGAATGAAGTTAAGGACGTTTATTCTGTTAATGGCAGCGGTTCTGCTGTTTATCTGGGGGCATTCCCTCATACCGCGCTCCCACTCCGCGGAGGAGAGCCTCGGAATGATGATATTTTTGCAGAAAATACTCGATTTTCTGCATATCCCGTTACAGCTCACCGATCATCTTGTGCGCAAGCTCGCTCACTTTGCCGAGCATGCAGTGGCGGGTATAATTCTCGGCTGCTACTTCTTCCCGGAAGTAAGGGATGCCGTGAACAGAAAAGAAAAGATCGTAAAAGCTGCAATTCCCTTTGCAGCGGGATTTTTTATAGGCTTTATCGACGAGACCGTCCAGCTTTTCTCCGGAAGGGGAGCGGCTGTTGCCGATGTCTGGATAGACTTTGCCGGGATATGCTGCGGAGCGGCAGTCACCGGACTGGTGATATTTGTGATATATACCATAAATAAAAGGAAAAATGCGTAGGCGTAATGGAGCGCCTGCGCATTTTTCAGAGGTATTATTATGTGTCGTGATCAGACTGAAGAGTGGTTCTTTACATACTCAACTACTTCGTCAACTGTGCAGAATGCCATAGATACGCATGTATCGGCACAGCCGTAGTAGATAGCGATGCGTCCGGTATCGCCGTCGCAGAGAGCAGCGCAGGGGAATGTAACGTTCTGAACGTCACCTACGCACTCGTAGATCTCACGAGGATTGAGGAGGTATTCTGCACAGCGGTACTTTACCTTCCAGGGCTTGTCGATGTCAAGAATGCAAGCGCCGAAGCTGTAAACGAAGCCGTTGCAGCTCTCAAGAACGCCGTGATAGAATACGAGCCAGCCTTCGCTTGTCTCGATCGGGATAGGACCTGCGCCGATCTTCTTGGACTCCCAGCCTCTGAGCGGCCCCATAACGTGTCTGTGGTCACCCCAGTATCTCATATCGTAGGACTGGGAAACGTACATGTCGCCGAAAGGAGTATGACCGCTGTCGGAAGGACGGCTGAACATAACGAACTTGTCATTTATCTTTCTCGGGAAGAGGACGCCGTTTCTGTTGAAGGGGAGGAATGCGTTCTCGCACTGGTGGAATTCCTTGAAATCCTTTGTCCAGCCCACGCCGATCGTAGGCTTCCAGCCGTAAGCGTTGCACCATGTGATCCAGAATCGGTCCTCGATCCATACGCAGCGGGGATCGTAGCCGTACTGCCACGGATTTGCCTCTGCGGTCTCGGGATCGTCGTTGATCCAGTCAACACGCTTTTCGTTGATGTCCCAGTGGATCCCGTCCTTGGAGAAACCGGCATGGATAGCCATATTTCTCTCTTTGTCGTCAACTCTGAAAACGCCTGCGAACTTGTAGTCGCCGCACTCGAAGGGAACTACTGCGCTGTTGAAGATGGAGTTGCTGGTGGGGAGGAGGTCTCTCGGGATTATCGGGTTAGCGTCGTATCTCCAGATAACGTCCTTGCAGTTTGCGGGCTTGTCCTGCCACGGGATATTGGGAAGTGAGGGCTGGTTAAAGATCTTTACGTTCATTGGCTTTTACCTCTTTCTTTCACTATGTTTGTTTCATTGCGTGCGCAGCGCTTGAAATGCCGGATACGCGCGTTCTGTAATAATATTATATAATATCGGAGCGCGGGTGTCAATCGTTTTTTGAAGAAATAGCAAACAATTTTTGCGCCTTCCTTTAGGTAATTATCACATATAATTTACTTAAATTAGCCGGCGGAAAAGCTAATAAAAATAAAGCTGTTAATTATCCGCGGATAAAGCATTTCACGGATAATACCATTATAATAGAGAACGCAACCGGACTGTAACCGAGTTCGTTATAGAATTTTCATTTTTATACAAATAATGCGGTGAAAATTTGTAATTATACACTATTGTGATATAACGACTTTTATGTTATAATTGTATCGTATACAAGTGTGCGTATGGGGATAGTGCGCTCTGCATCCGTCCATCCGCATGAGTAAATAAAAATCAACGAATGGAGGGTTTACATGGCATACTATTCTTATGTTGCCACAGATGTCAACGGTTCCACGGTAAGAGGAAAGGAATACGCAGACGATTACCTCGACCTGAATGAGAAACTCCGTGCGAAAAATCTTTTCTGCACCGAGTATTCCGAGATCCAGGAGAAACAGTCCGACGCGAAGTACAAGTTCAAGACGAAGGATCTTGCATTTATCTGCCGTCAGCTCGCATCAATGCTTACTGCAGGTATAAGCCTCGTAAGATCGCTGCATATCCTGTACTCGCAGGAAGAAAACAAAAAGGCAAAGGCGGCGCTTCTCGAGATCTATGAGGACGTTCAGAAAGGACGTTCTTTCGCGGAAGCTGTACAGGCAAGACCGGGCGTTTTCCCGCTCCTGTTCGTCAGCATGGTCGCAGCCGGTGAGGCTTCCGGTAACCTCGACGTTATCATGACGCGTGTTGCCGACTACTACCTCAACCAGAACAAGACCAACAACCAGATAAAGAGTGCGCTTATCTATCCTATCGTACTTTTGTGTCTGCTCATTGCCGTATTCTTCGGTCTGTTTATCTTCATCATGCCGATGTTCCGTGACCTTGCGGGTGACGATCTTCCTCCGCTGTCGGCAGCGATGTTCGCGATAAGCGACTTCCTGATCCCCTACTGGTGGACGATAATCCTCGGTGTCGGAGTGATAGTGCTCGTTATCTACTTCCTCAAGAAGACTCCGTGGTTCGCACTATGGTTTGATGAGATGAAGGTCAAGATGCCTAAGGTGGGTCCCCTCCTTATAGTCATCTATACCGGACGTTTCGCAAGAACAATGGCTAACCTTTACGCTTCCGGACTTCAGATGGTCGACTGTATCGAAAAGTCCGCAGATACGCTTAACAACCAGTACATATCGAACCTCTTCCATGAGAGTGTCGTAGAAGACGTAAAACACGGTGAGGCGCTTTCAACGGCGATCACAAAGATAGGTATTTTCCCCGGCGTATTCACGTCGATCATAATGGTCGGTGAGGAATCCGGTGCACTGGACGATATCCTTAACAAGTCCGCCGATTACTACGAAGA
>JAFVBZ010000250.1 GCA_017479645.1 Ruminiclostridium sp.
GTTCGGCAGAGACAAAAATAATAGCACACGCCAAGCGTGTGCTATTATTTTTGGTGTACTATTCATTATTCACTATTCATTTTTAATTTTCATATTACATCAAAGCATCTTATCCGACAAGCTTTGCAGTATTTTTTCAAAAACGGTGTTGACAAAATCCGGAAAAGATGATAAAATATATTCAATGCGGATATAGTTTATTGGTAGAACGCCGGCTTCCCAAGCCGACGAGGCGGGTTCGATTCCCGTTATCCGCTCCACCCCGCGACGGCGGGGAGCGAAACCGTCTCTTACTTTTCAGTAAGGGGCGGTATTTTTCTGCCTCGCCGTCCGGAGTAATATCTAAAGCGTTCGACAGAGACAGCCCGCGACGGCGGGCAGCGAATCCGCCTACGGTTATCCGTAGGCGGGTTATTTTTCGCCCGTATCACACAAGTCTTGCTAAAATCCAAAGCGTTCGGCACAGACAGGCGCAACGGCGCCTCCGAATCCGCCTACAGTTTCATCTGTGGGCGGTTTTTTGTGTCGTATCACACAAGTCTTGCTAAAATCCAAAGTGTTCGGCACAGACAGCCCGTATCACACTTCTCCGGTTCATGCAAATTGCCCCGAACATTTGAACAATACCCATATAGAAGTTTTGCCCCTGAGCGTTACGCACTCAGGGGCAATATATTTTTATCCGTCTATATAGATCGTAATTTTGCAAGGAAATATCCCTGCCCAAAAGTGAACAAGCGCCCTCATCTATGTGCAGACCTGCTGCTCTGACCGGATCGGAGCTGATAATTGTTTGACGCTATAAATCAGGTTTTATCAGGATCCATAAAGACCTTTGAGCCTGTTGCACCTGTTTGTCCCTGATACTTTCCATTATACGGATTTAATGCATGATCATCCATTTCAGCAAATACCAGCTGCCCTACTCTGCGTCCGCACTTAAGTTCTATAGCGCATCTATTGGCATTATACAGCTCTAATGTTATCTCACCTTTGAATCCGGGATCAACCCACCCGGCATTCTGAATAAACAAGCCCATTCTGCCAAGAGAGCTTCTTCCTTCAACAAAAGCCGTCAGATTATCGGGCAGTTCAAAATATTCCATCGTTGTTGCTAAAACGAATTGTCCCGGTAAGATCAAGTAAGTATCAGTCTTAATGGTTTTATAGTTTATCTTACTGTCAAGAGTAATTATTCCCGACGGCGTGTCATCAACAACACTGAATGTGTCGCCTAACCGTATATCCACACTTGCAGGCTGTATTTGTTCTTTTATGATAGGCTTGATTATCAGAGAGCTTTCATCAAGCATTTTTATGATCGTTTTATCTGATAATATCATTTTTACAGTTCCTCTCGATGCTGATTCGGTTTTTATTCGCATTCATTATAACACAGTATTACCGCCATGTCAACCGAAATACTATAGTGCAGAACTTCTATACTATAGTGCAGAACTTCTATATCAGCGTCCCACTAATCGAGGACAGATCTATTATTCCTGCTTGTCATAATAAGCTTCGAGAAGCGGGCGGACATTGACATAATACGGTTCAAGGCTCTTGTCAAAGTGTTTTCCCATACCGTCCATTATGATCTCGTTTGCTTTCTCGTAGGACATTTTCTCCTTGTACACACGTTTGCTGACCAGTGCGTCATAGACATCTGCAATAGCCATTATACGCGCTTCAAGCGGTATTTCCTCACCCTTAAGCCCTTCCGGATAGCCGGAGCCGTCCCAGCGCTCAGGGTGATAGTGGGCAACATTCTCGGCGATGATATGGAAATTCATATCGTCAGTGCCTTCGAGGATAGTATGTACGATCTTCGCCCCCTCTGCCGCATGAGCCTTCATCTTCTCAAATTCCTCGTCCGTAAAGCGTCCGGGCTTGCGCAGGATAGCGTCATCAACCGCGATCTTTCCGAGGTCATGCATAGGCGCGGCTTTGATGATATCGCGGCAGAACTCCTCCGAAAGTCCGAGTTTGTTCTCCTTCATCATCTCGTCAACAAGGATCTTCACAACATCGCTGGTTCTTCGGATATGACCGCCGGTGGAATTGTCACGGCTTTCAACCATAGCCGCCATTCCGAGGATAAGCTTGTCGTGCATCTCCACTATATGCGCGGTCTTCTGCTTTACTTCCTCACGGAGATCGGAGTTATACGAGTCGATAAGGGCGATGTACTGCTGATTCTTGGTATCATCGGTGATAAAGAATTGATATCCGCGCCTTCGCTTCCCGTCGTAAAGGAAGTTGATATCTATGCAGTATATCTCCTCCCCGCTCTTGTAATATACCGTATTCTTTGAATTGTCACGGCTGAAATCGTTCAGCCATTTCAGGAACGTCTCTGAAACACTCAGCTTTCCCATTATGGTGCGGTCAACGGTAAGCTCGTTTATTTCAGGGAATATCTTCTTTGCTGTTCCGTTGCTTCCGAGATAATTGAATCTGAAATCGAATGAGATAAATCCGGTATTACCGGTCTCCACAAGCGAGTCCGCCGCAGAGTCGGTGATATCATAAAGGCATACCCGGTCAGCGATCATAAGATACATTACCTGTGCCATTACATAGGACAGCGGGACAAGCTCGATAGTTCCGAAAATGTTTTTTCCGCTGAAATAGCTCATAATGCCTATGAACTCCGAAAGCAGCATAAGAAAGATTATCTTTCTGGAAACATCTTTCTTCTTGAAATAGCTGTAAACGATCGCGGCAATGCTCATCATAAAGTACAGAAGCACCATTATATAGAACACAGTGTGCATGACTCCGTATTCTTTTTCAATATGGGGTACACCGTTCTCGTTGACGTAGGAAACACTCTTGTAGAACAGCGGAAGATCACCGGAAGTGATAACGGACAGATATACCAGCGTCGTGAATATCATCAGTCCGACTGTGACCGGCCGCTTCATTCTTATCCTGCACAAACTAAGTACGCTGAGCATTATGAACAGCATCAGATAGCATCCGCCCAGATAAATGATGTTGTTTGCCGTGATCGCACTTTCAAGCGACTGTGATCTGATGAGGAAAACGTACCCGAGGTTTGCTATCGGTATCGTAATGAACATCAGCGTGAAATGTACGTCAAAATGCTTGTGCCATATTACCGCATAAATGAGCGTCAGCACAAGTGACAACGCAAACAGCACATCGTAATAAATAACTTCCATTTATACTCCCTCTGTTTCTTTGACCCGGTCAGCGCAGGCTTTCCCTGCCGCTCTTCCGGAGGCAAATGCAGTCTGTAAATTAAATCCGCCGGTAAATCCTGTCACATCTATTATCTCGCCTGCGAAGTACAGTCCCCCGATAAGCTTCGAGCCCATTGTTTTCGGATCTATCTCCTTAACGGAAACACCTCCGTCGGTGATTATCGCCTCGGCGATCGGACGATAAGCCGTTATATGCAGCGGCAGCGCTTTCAGCGCTGTGACAAGCGCCTCTCGCTCCGCCCGTGTTACGGAATTGCACTGCTTTTCGCCGTCTGCGCCGGAAGCATCAAGCACAAGCGGGATAGCCGATTCCGGCAGCAGCTTCCGCAGCGCGTTGGCAAGCTTTACATTCTTCCGCTCGTCGAAGTCCCGCATCACACGGCTGTTGAGCGTTTCCCTGTCAAGCGCCGGCTTGAAATCTATATAAGCGGTATATCTGCCCTCGGATATCTTTCCGGTCACCGAACTCGCGCTGAGCACAAGGGGACCGGAAATGCCGGTATGCGTGAACAGCATCTCGCCCTGCTCCTTAAACACAGGCTTCTTCTTTCCCGATTCGTACACCGAAAGCGTTACGTTTTTCAGACTCAGCCCTGCCGCACCGGAGCAGTCCTCCAGCGTCTCGAAAGGCACGAGCGAAGGCTGTATCTCCGTCACCGTATGTCCGAGCGCTTCTGCGAACCCATAGCCGTCGCCTGTTGAGCCTGTTCCGGGATATGACATGCCGCCGGTAGCGATTATCACGTTCTTTGCGGCAATGAAGCCGGTTTCCGTCTGTGCGCCGGTCACTCTGCCGTTTTCTGTGCATACCCCCACGGCGCGTGCATTTATCAGCTTTACGCCCAGCTTTTTCATCTTGCCGTAAAGCGCATCGACTATATCGTATGCCTTGTCGGAAACGGGAAAGACCCTGTTCCCGCGCTCGGTTTTGAGAGGAACGCCCTCGCCCTCGAAGAATTCCATAACATCTGCGGGAGTGCAGGCATTCAGCGCACTGTACATAAATTTCGGATTTTTCGGCAGGTTCTTCATCACCGTCTCAACGCCGCAGTTATTTGTGACGTTGCAGCGTCCCTTCCCCGTTATTGCCAGCTTTCTCCCCACCTTGTCGTTGCGCTCCGCGACAGCGGTAACAGCACCGTTCTGCGCCGCGGTGACAGCCGCGAACATTCCGGCGGGACCGGCGCCTATAACAAGGACATCATATTCTTTGTCTTTTATCATAATCACCTCAGAAAAAGGAAAGCTGCTCGTTCCTGTCCGGAAGCGTGTTCATATAAGTGAAGCAGCTCTTCGGTGTGTACATTATATCATGCTCTTCGCAGAAATCGTTGAATAAGCGCATAAGCCGTGCCGAGTCCGGACACTGAATGTCGTAGGCATCTCCGTATGTGCGGACATAGCGTTCTTTCAGCCCGGGGAAATGCCTGTCAAGAGCGGAATAGAAGTATTCCCTGTCGCCTTCCCGGAGCGTTACGCCCATACCGAACGCAATAATGCCCTTAACACCGGCTTCCGCGCATTCCCTCAGTATTGCGGAGATATTCTCCTCCGTGTCGTCAATGAACGGGAGTATCGGCGTAAGCCAGACGACTGTGGGAATACCGCGCTCCCGCATTGCATTCAGCACTTCTAACCGCCGCCGGGTATTGCAGACATTCGGTTCAATTATACTGCACAGCCTGTCATCATACACGGTCAGCGTCATCTGCACCACGCACTTTGCGGTGCGGTTTATCTCATCAAGCAGGTCAATATCCCGCATGATGAGGTCTGATTTGGTCTGCACAGCGAAACCGAACCCGTGTTTCAGTATCACTTCCCCGCACTTTCTCGTAAGCATGAGCTCTTTCTCACAGTGCATATAGGGGTCGGACATAGCGCCCGTGCCGATCATGCAGACCTTTCGCTTTGAGCGCAGTTCTCTTTCGAGCAGCTCCGGCGCATTGCGCTTCACCTCGACATCTTCAAACCTGTGGGTGAAGCGGTAGCAGGTGCTTCTGCTGTCGCAGTAGATACAGCCGTGTGTACAGCCGCGGTATATGTTCATTCCGTTCATTCCGCTGTTTGCGGTCAGAATGCTTTTTACGTCAACAAAGTGCATATTACTTGACATAGCTGTACAGCCTGCACATTATCATGCCGTTGTACAGCTTGCGGTTCTTGTCGGCTTTCTCGCCGAACAGTTCCTCGAAATCCTCAATAGATGTTATAACGAATATCCCGCTGTCACAGCGCGGCAGGAGCACCTGTCCCATTGTGCGGTATATTTCTCTTGCTTCCTCAAGTTCGCCCATACGCTCAGCGTACGGCGGATTTGTTATTATCTTCACGCTGTCCGCAGGATAATGAAAGTCTTTTATATCACGCCTGCCCACCCGGATATACCCGGAAACTCCGGCTTTCCGCGCATTTTCTTCCGTGAGTTTCACCGCCTCGGGGTCTATATCGTACCCATAAGCGCTGAAGCCGCAGTCTGAGCGTACAGCCGCTTTTGCCTCGCTGAACGCATCGTTCCAGATGTTTTTATCTATACAGCCCCAGTTCATCGCAGCAAAAGTGCGGTTCATACAGGGCGCTATATTTGCGGCTTTAAGCGCGGATTCTATGAGAATAGTGCCGCTTCCGCAGAACGGATCGCAAACGATGTCGGAACTTCTCACTCTTGCGAGATCGACAATCCCGGCTGCAAGCGTCTCTTTTATAGGTGCTGCATTTGATAACGCACGATACCCGCGTTTATGCAGACCGGCGCCGGAAGTATCGAGTGTCACGGTCATCTCGTCTTTCATAAGGAGAAAATGAACCGGGAACACGGCACCGCTTTCCGGCAGAGTGCCGATATGGTACTTATCCTGCATGCGTATCACAAGTGCTTTCTTAATGGTGCGCTGGAGAGCGGGAATGCTTGTCAGCTTTGAGCTGAGGGAATGACCTTTGACGATGTGGATATTGTCGTCCCTGCCTGCGAACTGTTCGATAGGTATTTTCTTGCAGTTCTCAAACACATCGTCGAATGTTCCGGCGGTGAAACGCGCCAGCACTATCCCTATTCTCTCTGCTACGGAGCAGGTTATATTTGCTTTAGCGATGACTTTCTCATCACCCGCGAAGTCCACGCGCCCGTCTTTCACAGCCACATCTTCCCCGCCTGCACGCTTTATCTCAAATGCCAGCGTCTTCTCAAGCCCGAAATGACACGGTGCCGTAAGCCTGTATATCATAGTGTTTTCTCCTTTTCAGAGTAAGAGTGCCGCTTGCGCTTGAGAGGGTCGCGCACGGCGCTCGAGAGGGTCGCTTACGCTCGAGACTTTGGGAAAACCTTTTCGTGAATCGAAGTTTTTCTTATGGCGCGCGTCCTTGCGCGCCTTTGGAAAACTTCTGCACCGCTTCCTGCGGTGAAAAGGTTATTCCCCAAACCCCTTTCCAAAAAACTTTGATCGCTTCGCATTCAGACCCGGAAGTTATCAGAATCTTTTATGTGAAGCAGAAACTCGTCATAAAAATGAAATATTGCCAGCCCCACTGCGTTCCAGCCGGCAGCCGTCCATAGAAGTAAGCGCTGAAATACTGCATTGGGTTTATCGGAAGTTTCTTTAATGCGCGCAATCGTTGTGTTGTCACTTTATATACGCGCATCGTGCGCGTTTTGGGTGACAACTGTAACAGCATCATGCTGTTGCGCGCTTTTGGAAACTTCCTTACGGCATCGTGCCGTAGGGGGTCCAGCCCCCTTTTTTAAAGGGGGCTGGGGGGGTTGGGGGGCAGCGCCCCCTCTCAGAAACTCTCTAAAAGAAACTCTCTAATTAACTCCGAAAGTCTCCCGTTCGCGGAAGAGGTTCTGCACAAGCCGCCTTATCCCGGCATTCTCCGGCGAAGAGAGCTTCGGATCTTCCGAAAGCAGCGCTCCCGCAGCCTGCTCGGACTCGTGAAGAAGCATCGTGTCTGCGGTAATATCGGCGATCTTAAGCTCCGGAAGTCCGTGCTGTGCCGCGCCGAAGAAGTTTCCGGGTCCCCGGAGTTTCAGATCTTCATTAGCGATCTCAAATCCGTCCGATGTGCGTACCATTGTATCAACACGGGCTTTCGTGTATTCCGACTTGCTGTCGGTTATAAGTATGCAGTGCGACTGCTCGGAACCGCGCCCGACACGCCCGCGGAGCTGGTGCAGCTGCGAAAGTCCGAACTGCTCCGCATTCTCGATCACCATAATAACAGCGTTCGGAACATCTATCCCGACTTCGATGACCGTAGTTGCGATAAGCAGCTTTATCTCACCGCTCTTGAACCTTGCCATTGTATCATCTTTTGCAGCCTGCTTCATCTTCCCGTGCAGCAGTCCTACAGGTATATCCGAGAACCATGTCTGTTTAAGCGACTCAAAGTATTCCTCGGCAGAGGCTTTGTCGGTCATAGTCTCGCTTTTTTCAACAAACGGGCAGACGATATAAGCCTGGAAGCCCTTCGCAATGTATTTTCTGATGAAGCGGAAGATGCGCTCTCTGTAACTCGAATCTACCCCGTAGGTCTTTATCGGTATCCGCCCTTTCGGCATCTCGTCCAGCACCGATACGTCAAGATCACCATAGACTGCAAATGCAAGAGTGCGCGGTATCGGCGTTGCGGACATGACCAGCGTATGCGGAGACATTCCCTTTGAAGAGAGCACAGTGCGCTGACGAACGCCGAAACGGTGCTGTTCATCGGTAATCACAAGTCCAAGCGAACGGAATGTTACCGCGGACTGTATGAGCGCATGAGTGCCGACCGCAACGTCCGCTTCTCCGCTTTCGAGTGCGGCATATACCGGCTTTTTTACTGTGCTTCCGGTGAGAAGAACAACGTTTATGCCGAGGGGCGAGAGAAACGAAGAAAGCGTTTCGTAATGCTGTTTTGCAAGTATTTCAGTCGGAGCCATAAGTGCGGACTGACAGCCGTTCTTCGCCGCAAAACAGCAGAGTGCCGCTGCAACCAGTGTCTTTCCGCTTCCCACATCTCCCTGAAGCAGCCTGTTCATGGGAGAACCGCTTTTCATATCCTCAATGCACTCGTTTATAGAGCGGGTCTGCGCTCCGGTAGGTGTGAATTTCAGACTTCCGAAGAAATCTCCGAGATCAGCGTCCTCCATTACAACCGGAGTTATGCGCTTGCTGCGGTTCTTCATAAGCCGGAGACCAAGCTGGAGGGTGAGAAGCTCCTCGAAACCGAGCCTCCTGCGTGCTTCACCGAGGGTATCTCGGCTGACCGGGAAATGCACGTTTTCGAGGGCGGTCTTATAGTCCATAAGGCTGTGCTCCTCACGAATGTTTTCCGGAAGCGGATCGCTGATACTGCAGGACGCAAGCGCCGTCTTCACGCAGTTGGAGATGATATTCGCGCTTAATCCGCCGGTAAGGTGATATTTCGGCACAAGCATATTCCTGTTGCCGGATTTTATAAATGTCGGTGAGGTGCATTCTTTGGCAAGTATCGTTCCCTTTATTTTCCCGCAGAAGATGTAGTCCTGCCCTTCCTCAAGGCTGTCGAAGCTGTATTTGCTGTTGAAGAACGCGATAAGGACGGTATCCGTACCGTCGCTGACTGTGAGCCGGAAAATAGAATAGCGCGGGGAAAGATACGGTCTGAGCTTTTTGATGACAGTCCCGGCGAAAACCGCGGTATCCTCCGGCTGAAGCTCGTTCATAGGCACCGGAAGGCTGTAGTCGGTATAATCGCGCGGGAAATAGCGGAGCATATCCCCGACGGTCTCGATCCCAATCGAGCGGTAAAGCTCCGCGCGCTTTTCGCCTACTCCCTTTATCCTTGTTATGCTGTCGCTTTCGTGCATTTTATCCCCTTAAACCGCGATTCGCGTAGTTATCCATATTACTTTCTGCATTATACCATATTATTTTATAAATGTCAAACACTCCCTGCATTTGCAGAGAGTGTTTGCTGTCATATAACATTCAGTGCAGATCAATTGCTCTGTTTGAGCGGGATCTTGACGACATACTCCACGAAATCATCTGTGCGGTTCTTGACGGTCTCGCAGTTTATGCCGGCTTCCTTCATTGCGTCAATGGTCTTGTTGAACGTATTGATGTACAGGTTCACTGCGCGGAAATTCCAGCGCCTATGCACTTTCGGCTTCTGCGGCTTGCCCTTGACGAGCGAGTCTATATAAGCATCTGCCTGTGCGGTGTTGAGCTGATTTGTGCCGATGTAATGTATCGCGTCCGGACGTCTTGACGAATCAAGACGAAGCAGCGCTCGCGCCTGGCGCTCGGTAAGCTTGTACTGCACAACCAGCGCCTTTTCATCGTCCGTAAGTTTAAGCAGACGAAGCTTGTTGGCGATAGTTGACTGCGCCGTTCCGAGACGTGCGGCAGTCTCCTCCTGCGTAAGACCGTAGTAGTCTATCAGATTCTTGATCGCATACGCTTCCTCCATAAAGCTGAGATCGGCACGCTGAAGATTCTCAAGCACCGCAAGCACAGCGCTGTCCTTTACCGACGCGGTTATGATAATGCACGGCACATAGCTCATATTGAGCAGCTTGCATGCCCGAAGCCGGCGCTCTCCGGCTATAAGTTCGTAGTTCAGGCTGTTGTCGAGACGGCGGACTGTAAGAGGCTGGAGGATACCGTTCTGCTGTATGCTGACGGCAAGCCGGGACAGTTCGTAGTCGTCAAAGATAACACGGGGCTGTGCGGGATTCGGAACTATCGAGCTCACCGGAAGCTCCACCACTTTGTTTACGGGGTTTTCCACGTTTATATCATGAGATGCTTTCTGAAAAAATGCCATTTTTGTACCTCCGTATCTGTTATTTCCTTTTTTATGATAATAACACAGCCATACATATATTTCCAGACAAAAAAATCCCCGCAAAATGCGCTTTCGGGTCATTTTGCGGGGATAATCAACATATATCGGACATATCCGTCAGCATAAAATGTCGGTTAATGGAAAAACCACAGGAAAACCGGCATACGAAAATACCGATGTCACTTTCTTCCGGCATCTGCGCGCACGATCCCGTCGCTGTAGTAGGCGATGATGCTCTTCTGCCTGCCGGAATCGAGGTCATAGCCCTTGACTGTGAGCCCGGATTTGTTCATAAGCTCCGCCGCGCTGACCTCATTCAGCGTACAGCGGATAACATTCACACCGCCGCAGACTATCGTAAATTCACTGTCACCGACATTTATCGCGCCCGCTTCACCCAGCTTTATCTCCCGGAATGTCTCGCTGTCACGCTCGGTGACGTATTTCACGGGCTTTTTGTCGAGCGCCCGAAGGCTTTTTATGTCCATTCCCGCCGGCTTCTTCTTTCCGAACAGCATCGTTTCACCCTTCCCTTTCAGATCATTCGTCTGCCGCAGGCAGACACCTCAATTCTTCACTATTCATTATTCATTCTTCACTATTCATTATATTGGTCATATTATTGTATCACTCCCCGTCCGCAATGTCAAGGTTTTGTACATACCTACAATTGACATTGAGCGGTCAAAAGTGTAAAATAATCTATATATGATGCCATTATCAAAAAGAATAGCATATACAGTGCTCCAGTGCAGCTGGGGACTGCTCCAGACCCTTGCGGGAGCGGCAGTCTTCCTTGTTCTCGCAGGACATGAGCACTTCATATACAGAGGAGCTGTCGGAACACTCTGGCGGCGCGGCGAGAGCCTTTCCCTCGGAATGTTCATTTTCGTGTCGGAACAGGCCTCCCCGGAGGCGCGCAGAGAGCTGTGCGCCCACGAATACGGGCATACCGTACAGTCGCTGATACTCGGCGTGTTCTATCTCCCGGCGATCGCACTGCCATCCGCGGTATGGTGCATGCTGCCGTACTTCGTGAAGCGACGCTCACGAAAAGGGATATCATATTACAGCTTCTACCCGGAAAAATGGGCTAACCACATTGCCCGGAAGCTAACCGGGATAAAATTTGAAATACTTATATAGACCGCCCGTATATAGAAATCAGGACGGTGGAGGTAATATATGAAAAAAGAGATCGACCGCTGCATGGGCTGCATGAACGTGAAGCGTTACAGCGGACCCTGCGAAGTCTGCGGATATATCGACAACGACGCTTATCCTGCCGACTGTCTCGCTCCGAGAACGTTCATCGGCGACAGATACGTTATCGGAAAGCTCATATCCAAAGGCGGAGACAGCGCTGTTTACCTTGCTTATGACACGAAGGACGAAAAAACTGTCGAAATAAGGGAATTCATGCCGGACACTCTCTGCACAAGAGCCGGAGACGGTGAGACATTAGAGGTGAAAGACGGCTCTCTGCCGCTTTTCAAGTCCTATCTTTCCGAGTATGCGGATCTCAACAAGACCCTTATGAACGAGCCGGAAAGCAGCTGCATCATGAAAATATACAGCATTTTCGCCGCAAACGGCACCGGCTATGTTGTAACCGAACACGCAGAGGGAGCGACGCTTGCCGAATACCTCACCGAGCGCGGCGGAAAGCTTACATGGGGTGAAGCTTCAAGACTCTTCCCCGCCCTGCTTGATACGCTCTCCGCAATAAACGAGAAAGGCATAATTCACAGAGGATTAAGCCCGGAGACGATTCTCATACGAAAAGACGGGACTCCCGTCCTTACTTCGGTGGAAATAAGCTCCGCACGGACCGCGGATTCGGAACTTTCCTGCGAGATCTATGACGGCTATGCTGCCGGCGAACAGTACGATCTCTCCGAAAGGCAGGGCAGCTGGACAGACGTTTACGGTATAAGTGCGGTGCTTTACCGCGCACTTACCGGCAATGATCCCGTTCCCGCACAGAACAGAAAGCAGAATGACACACTCCCGACAGTATTTTCGGTAAACGAGGATATCCCCGAATACGTTTCCGATGCGATCGCGGCAGGTATGGCAGTGACGCACGAAGCAAGAATACACGATATACCGGCGCTGAAAGCACGGCTTTATGACGCGCCTAAAGAAGAACCGCCCGCTGCCGAGCCGGAGGAGGAAGGTTCGTTCACACCAAGAGTAAACGTTAAGTTCGATGTTGACGAAATAGAGGAAAGACGCGCCGCTGCCGCAAAGAAAAAGAAACAGCAGAAGAAAAAGAGCAGTGCAAATATCGGCACGGCAGCAGGTCTCATCATATTCTTTGCAATGGTAGCCGCCCTCGTTATAGCAATAATCTACTTCTCAAACGAGGCACAGAACGCAAAGGAAAGCGCCGTTACCGCAAAAACTACGGCAACCGAAGCCCCGGAAACGGAAGAAGAAGAGCCGGATATCATCGAGACCGAACCCGCGGAAACAGAGCCAGCAAAACCCGCCGAGACCATTAGCGCGGGCGAAAGACTCATGATGCCGAATTTCGTCGGACGCTTCTTCAACAATACGCTCAAGACAAGATACTCGATGCTCGATTTCGAGGCGGAAGAAGAGTACAGCGACGAGTTCGCCGAGGGTATCATAATGGAGCAGGATATCGCAGAAAATACTCAGGTAACTTCCGGCACCACAGTCCATATTAAGGTCAGCAAGGGTGCGGCATTCACCTATCTGCCGGACTATGTCGGAATGAAGCTGAGCGATTACACAGCAAAGCTGACCACTCTCGGAGTAAGATATGAGACTGTTCCGGAGGAGACCAATGAGGTCAAGCAGGGTTACGTTGTCCGCTGCAGCAAGGAGATCGGAGACCGGGTATATATCTCCGAAAACGAGGGCATCACGGTTTACTACGCGGTAAAACCGACTGCCGAAGAGCTTTCCGTTCCGGAAGGCGAACTGCCGCTGACAGATGAAGAGGACGACAACGATACGGAAGAAGTGATCTCCGGCGAAGACGACAGATAAGGAACTTGATGTATGGAACTTAAAGAACTGAGAGACGAGATAGACAAGATAGACGATGAAATGGCAAGGCTCTTTGAGAAAAGAGCAAAGGTAGCGTGCGAGGTAGCGGAATACAAGAGACAGCACAACATGGAGATCCTTCAGAGCGGACGTGAGGAAGAAGTCATAAGGCGCGCCGAGGAGCTCGTTTCACCGGATATGACCGACGGTGTCGGCCTGTTCTTCACGACTCTCATGGATATCTCCAAGTGCCGTCAGCAGCAGCTCCTTACCGGTATAAAGCCGTTCGTCATCACTCCGGAGACTAAATTCCCCACCGTCGGCGCTGTCACAAAAGGCAGTTATACAGCCGATGCCTGCGAGAAATTCTGCGGAAAGAAGTGCCGGATCACATATTTCCGCGACTTTTCAGAGGTATTTGAAGCAGTCGAAAAGGGCGAGATAGATTACGGCGTACTGCCGATAGAGAATTCAACCGCGGGAGATGTAGGCGCAACTTACGGTCTTATGCTCAAACACGATTTCTACATCTGCCGCAGCACCAAGATCCGCATAAACCACGTCCTTGCGGCAAAGAAGGGCGCAAAGCTCTCGGATATAAAAGTCGTTATGTCTCACGAAATGGCGCTTAAGCAGTGCTCGAAGTTCCTCGAAGAAGGCAAGTTCGCATTCGAAGAAGCAAGCTCTACCGCCAAAGCAGCGGAAGCTGTTGCGGCATCGGAGGATATGACCGTTGCGGCAGTATGCTCCGAGTCCTGCGCAAGGCTTTTCGGACTTGAGCCGGTAGCCGTTGACATAACCGATATCAAGGACAACTACACGAGATTCATTATGATCTCGAAGAATCTCCAGATACCCAACAAGGCTTCCGTCGTTTCGCTGTGCCTTACCGTCCCCCATACAGCCGGCAGCCTTTACAGGATACTGACAAGGTTCGCATACTGCGGACTGAACCTGTGCCGCATAGAGAGCAAGCCGATACCGGATTCCCTCGCGTACCTCAAGGACGACGCATTCGACTTCATCTTCTTCCTCGATTTTATCGGCTCTGTAATGGACGAGTCCGTGGCAAAACTGCTGATAGGACTTGAATCACAGATGAAGTATTACCGGTTCCTCGGGAACTACGAAGAGATCTGACAAAACGGACTTCCGAAAAAATTTCAAAAAAGTCTTGCATTTATTTTTAAAGTGTGCTATAATATAGCGTATGTTATGAAAAAATACGGAAATAAAGGATAAATCACCCGACGGAGGAATAAAAAATGAGTGTCATAGAAATAATTTTTGCAATACTTCTCATACTTTCATGTGTGTTCATAATAGCAGTAGTGCTCATGCAGGAGTCCAAGCAGGGAATGTCGAACGTTATCTCCGGCGGAAGCTCCGATAACTACTTCCAGAAGAACAGCGGAAGAACAAAGGAAGCAAAGCTTGCAAGAGCTACAAAGATCGCAGCCGTTATACTGTTCGTCGTTGCTATCGCAGTAAACCTCATAACCGTTTACTGGAGCGGAAACACCGCATCAACAAGCAATCCTGATGTGGGCGCCGCATTTGACACAGAAGCAGCGGATATGGTAGATGTTGCCACTGTCGAAGATACCGCAGCCACAGAAGCTGCTCCCGCAGAGACAACAGCCGAAACTGCCGCAGCGGCAGAATAATAAGCAAACACAACCGATCACGATACGGTACGGAGCGATCTGTACCGTATGTTTTATAAGGAGAAGAAATGGCGGCAGGACACAAGAAGTCGATATCAAGATATTTTGATATACCCGATGTTTCCCTGTTCACAGAGGGCAATACCTTCACGGGAAGCGAGAACACCTTCAATTTCCGCATAAAGCCGGACGACGGCAGCATCAAAGCCCGTGTGTGGTACGGAATGAAGTGCTTCGAGCTTTCGGAGAGCGAGGAAGTATGCACCGCGCCGGCTGACGCGGAGGGACTTGCTTCACTCGGAGAAGAGCTTGACGCGCAGTATGAGAAGTATCTCAGCCTCGTCGCTGAAGGAAAAGTCGCAGGCAGACGCACCTACACCGCAAAGAAAACAGAAAACTGAAAAAAATTTTCGGAAACTATTGACAAAACGATAATTGTGTTGTATAATAGCAAAGTATTATAAACAAAAAGCAGAACGGTTCTCACCCGCCGGCGCAGATGTCGCAGTCAGGCGCGGTTGTTTATAAGATCCCATATAAAGCCGCGTGCGGCATAATTCAGGATTTTGTAAGCGCAGGGTGACCCTGCGCTTTTGTTTTTGAATGCTTTTGAAAGGGAGTGTACACCATCAGCAAAAAGGATCTTCTCATCAACGATGAGATACGCGAAAAGGAAGTCAGAGTAATCGGAGCAGACGGAGAACAGCTCGGAGTAATGTCGTCGGCAGACGCGCTCAAAAAAGCAGAGGAAGCCGATCTTGACCTCGTTCTCATCGCGCCTCAGGGCAATCCGCCCGTGTGCCGTATAATGAACTACGGAAAGTACCGCTTTGAGCAGGCAAAACGTGAGAAAGAAGCCCGCAAGAACCAGAAGCAGGCTGAGCTCAAAGAGATACAGATGTCGCTCAATATCGACACCAACGATTTCAACACCAAGGTCAACCAGGCTGTGAAATTTCTGAAAAACGGCGATAAGGTTAAGCTTCGCGTTCGTTTCAGACGTGCAAGAGAGCTTACCCACATGAACCTCGGCGAGGATCTGATGAAAAAATTCGTGGAAGCCTGCGCTGAATACGGAAGTACAGAAAAAGCAGCAGTGCTCGAAGGCAAGAACTATATGATAGTTATTTCGCCCAAACAGCAGACTGCACCGAAAAAAGCAAAGAACGCCGACGGGAATGCTCCCGACGAGCAGTAAATAAAAGGAGGAAACTAAAATGGCAAAGAACAAGATCAAAACTCACAGCGGTGCCAAGAAGCGCTTTAAGTTTACAGCAACCGGAAAAATCAAGTACCAGCGTACAAACCGCCGTCACAGACTCACACAGAAGGCTACAAAGCGTAAGAGAGTAAACCGTGCAGCCGGATATGCCGACAGCACCAACATGGCAGAAGTAAGAGCACTCATGCCTTACGCAAAGTGAGAGAGAAAGAACAGGAGGATTAAACAATGGCACGAATCAAAGGCGCTTTAGCCACACGCAAAAGAAGAAATAAGACCTTAAAGCTCGCTAAGGGCTACTGGGGCGGCAAGAGCAGACTCTTCAAAACCGCCAAGGAAGCCGTATGGAAGAGCGGTCAGTACGCTTACATCAGCAGACGCCTCAAGAAGAGAGATTTCAGAAAGCTCTGGATCGCAAGAATCTCCGCTGCATGCAAGCTCAACGGAATGAACTACTCCACATTCATCAACGGTCTCAAGAAGGCAGGCATCATGCTCAACCGCAAGATGCTCTCCGAGATCGCTATCAGCGATGCAGCAGGCTTCACAGCTCTCTGCGAAAAGGCAAAGGCTGCCCTCTAAGAACAAAAATATATCACGTCCGACTCGCGCGGGCGTGATATTTTCGCATTATTAAGGTGTTGTGAAAATCGTTTTCAGTCTCTCCCGGGACGCTTTCCGAACGGATTTTCGTCGTCCGCGGCTATGCGCTCCGAACGAACTGTCTCTTCCGGGTGACGGCTGAAATAGAAGACATAGATGACGATGCAGGCGACCACAGCAAGTATCAGTCCCCGCGTGATATAGCCGAACATGAAGCTTCCTACCGCTTCATAGCGGGCAAGATACTCCGGAAACCCGCGCAGAGCGTCCATGAACGAGACCTCAGCGAACTTCGCACAGGCTCTTACCCCTGCTCCAAGCCCCGACAGCACCACCGCCCCCAGCGTAAACACCGGACAGACTATCACCCCGCAGGCGTCCAGCTTGCGTGCGATGAAGCGGTAGTCGGCAAAGATGACCGCGGCTGTTATGGCGGAAAGTATGTAAGTGGATACCTCGAACTTAAGCTCGAATGTGCTGATCTCAAGATCCGCATTGACCGTAAGAACCGCGATAACTACCATTGCCGCGGCTCCGATGAGGGCTCCGAGGATCCCGAGGATACTTCGTCCGTCAAATCCGAGCCTTACACGCACGGCACCGTCGGGAAGCTTTTCAGCCGGCTTGGGCTCCGTATCATAAAAGATCCTGTAATCACCACCCTCGGGCATTATATCACCAAGACCGTCGGCAAGCTTATCCAAGAACTCTGTAAGATAAACTACGTTTTCCTGCAGAAGACTGTACCTGTCGAGATCGACACGCACATAGCCGTCCTCGCAGGACTGCGACATAACAGTGTTTTTTGGTAAGCTCTCCGCAAGCGAGTTCACAAGCTCTGTCACAGCAGCTTTCCGTTCGGAGTGAAGCTCCGGCGCATCGCCGGCAGAGAAGAACATATCGACACGGTAGATGCCGTTTCCGGGAATATCGGAAACGACTGTCCCGTATTTTCCGATATAGCCGTAAAGGCTGCTTTCTCCATCAAAGGAGAGTCCGGTCTCTTCGGTTATACCGCTTAATTCAGTAAACATAAAATCACCGGTCTAATTTTACCACATAACGGGAGCAATGTCAAATGATAATTTCATCAAGGAAAAATCCCGCAGTATCGTTTTACCGGGAACTCGGCAAGGAACGAAAGACCCGTGAACGCGAAGGACTGTTCGTCATAGAGGGTGTAAAGCTGTGCATCGAAGCGTTGCGCGCCGGACTTACGATAACCTCCGCAATGGTGACCGAAACTGCCGCAAAGAAATACCCCGAAGCATTTGCCGAGATATCCGCGGAATTTGAACCGGTCATTATAACCGATGACATCGGCTCCTACATCTCCGATACGAAGACACCGCAGGGTTTATTCTTCATAGCGGAAATGATCGGCAGGCGCGAGAGAAAGGTAAATGCTGATAACGGCAGGTTCATCATTCTCGACGGGCTTCAGGACAGCGGAAACATCGGAACGATAATACGCACCTGCGATGCGCTGGGAACCGACGGACTGATACTCTCGCCCGGCTGCGCCGACATATACTCTCCGAAAGTGGTAAGAAGCGCTATGGGAAGCCTGTTCCGGCTGCATTTCGAGGTAACGGAGCTCGCTCCGAAGATAAAAGAGATGCGAAACAGCGGGATAACGGTGTACGCGGCTATGCCGGATAAAAACGCGCAGAGCATAGATGAGACAGAACTGCCGGAAAACTGCGCAGTGATAATCGGGAATGAGGGAAACGGCATCTCGCCGGAAGTAATAAATTCGGCGGACGGAAATATATATATTCCGATAGAACACGCAGAATCGCTGAACGCGGCAGTCGCGGCTGCGATTTTCTGCAATGAGATGAGAAAAACCAAACACAGCTGAAATGAGCGGGGGGGTAAAAAATGCACGAATATAAATTCAGTGTGATAATCCCGGCACATAACGAGGAAAAATATATCGGAAAATGCCTGCAGTCCGTACTGTCCGCGGCAAAGTATGTAAGACCGGACAGAGTGGAGATCATCGTCGTCGCGAACCGCTGTACGGATAATACGGTGAAAATAGCGCGGCATTACGGCGCGGCGGTGCTGATAAACGATGACAAGTGCATTGCCGCTATCCGCAATACGGGCGCTCATGCAGCGGGCGGCGAGATAACAGTAACGCTCGACGCGGACAGCCTTATGACCAAATACTCGCTGTGTGAGATAAAGGAAATGCTTGAAAGCGGAGAGTATGTCGGCGGAGGAACGCGCTCAAAGTTCGACAGGATGTCTTTCGGTATAATCTGCTCGGGTGCTTATGTCGCGCTCAACCTTATGCCGATAATGTTCAGGAACAAGGCGGCGCTCACCGGCGGAATGTTCTGGGTATATAAACGGGATTTCGATGCGGTCGGCGGTTTTGACGAAAGCCTTGTGAGCCTTGAGGATATGGACTTCGCCGTGCGTCTGAATAAGCTCGGCGTAAGCAGAGGACAGAAGTACGGCACGCTTAAACGCTCGTACATACTGACATCAAGCCGCAAATTCGATGAATTCGGAGACTTTTATCTCATAAAGAACCGGAAGCTCACGAAACGCATCTTCACCGGTAAAGACCGCGAAGCCGCCGACGAATTCTACTACGATGTCAGGTAAGTCCGCAATAAAGCATGATATCGCGCTTTCCGCTGTACTATGCGCAATGCTCACAGCCGGCAGCTTCTTTGACCGTGAAATATCGCAGGCGCTGTATATGCCGCTGAACGTTCCGTTCCTCACCATCACCGTTGCCGGACAGTATGTGTTCTTTTCGGCGTTCATCTTCTTCGCGGGAGTGCTTTTAAGGCAGGCATCGGTCTGCGGAACGATCGGCGGAAAAAAGAAGCAGTTCTATAAAATAGCCTGCGCTTATTTATCCTTATCGACAGGAATGATAGGCTCGGCGGCGGTCCTGCATTATGAGTGCATAGGCGCGTTTTTCCCGGATACAGAGTTCTCGCTGCTGTTTGTATTCATATTCTGTATGCTGTTCATGTATCCGCTGATGTTCGTCGGGTTCGCGGTCGGACCTCGCAAATACGACAGCTCACTCGTGGAGCTGCTGATAAGAATGCTTGTGCTGATCACCGTCGGCGCATCGTTCATTGGATTATTGAAACTGCTTCTCGCAAGACCGCGGTTCAGGTACACCGTCGCGGGATATGACGGGGTCGGATTCACCCCGTGGTATATGCCGATACAGAACGCGGGAGAGCTCATGACTATGCACGGCATGGATATAAACTGCTTCCAGTCATTGCCGAGCGGTCACGCGCTTATGGGTATGTCAAGCATATACATCTTCCCTGTTCTGGCGCGGATTTTCCCCGGGCTGAAAAACAAAGAAACAACGCTCCGGATAACGGGGCTGATATACGGGCTCGCGGTGATGCTTTCACGCATCGTCCTCGGCGCTCACTACTTAAGCGATGTCGCGATAGGAGCGCTGCTGAGCCTCCTTTTCGGGAATGCTGTACTGCGTTTCCGCTGCGGAAACATCGTAAATAACAGAAAAAACAAGAGCAAATGAAAGGCTGGTCTGAAAATTGTCCGATTTAGTAATAGTTGAGTCGCCCGCAAAGGCGAAAACCATCAAGAAATATCTCGGAAAGAACTATGATGTGGTGGCATCCGTCGGTCATATCAGAGATCTCCCGAAGTCAAAGCTCGGCGTGGACATCGAACACAACTTTGAACCGCAGTACGAGAACAAGCGTGACAAATCCGCGCTGATAAAGGAACTCAAAGCCGAGGCTGCAAAAGCCAATACCGTTTATCTCGCAACCGACCCCGACCGCGAAGGAGAAGCTATTTCGTGGCACCTTGCGCACGTCCTCGGTCTTGACGGGAATAAGCCGATACGCGTAACTTTCAGTGAGATCACCAAAACCGGCATTCAGAACGGTATGGCTGCGCCCAGAAGCATAGATATGGATCTTGTCAACGCACAGCAGGCGCGCCGTATCCTTGACCGGATCGTGGGCTATAAGCTAAGCCCGTTCCTCTGGAAAAAAGTAAGACGCGGTCTTTCGGCAGGAAGAGTGCAGTCGGTAGCGGTACGGCTGATAGTTGACCGCGAAAACGAGATAAAGGCATTTGAGAGCCAGGAATACTGGACTGTTGACGCTAAGCTCCACGGCAGCGCATCAAGAAAACAGTTTCCCTCAAAACTCACCGAGATAAACGGCAAGAAAGCCGAGCTGAAAACAAAAGAAGAAGCGGATAAAGTCCTCGAACACCTCAAAGGCAAGGATTTCATCGTATCCGCAATAAAGAAATCCGTCAGAAAGAAGCAGCCTGCTCCCCCGTTCACTACCTCCACACTCCAGCAGGAAGCTTCACGCAGACTTTCGTTCAATGCGAGAAGAACCATGAAGACGGCGCAGGAGCTGTACGAAGGTATCGAGATCGAAGGACGCGGCGCAGTCGGTCTTATCACCTATATGAGAACCGACAGCCTCCGTATCTCCGCAGAGGCACAGCAGGCTGCGGCAGAGATGATACGCGCCAAATTCGGTGACGAGTATGTACCCGCAAAGCCGCGTGTGTATAAGTCCAGAAACAACGCACAGGACGCGCATGAAGCTATCCGTCCTTCAACGATAGATATACTCCCCGACGAGATAAAGCAGAGCCTTACCTCCGATCAGTACAAACTCTACAAGCTGATCTGGGAGCGCTTTATGGCAAGCCAGATGGAGAATGCGCTGCTGGATTCCGCGGCTATCGATATCACAGCAGGAGACTGCCTGTTCAAAACCACCGGCTTCACCGTAAAATTCGACGGATTCACAAGACTCTACGAGGAGACCACGGATTCAAACAGCGAAGAAGGCGGTGCTATCCCGAAACTCACACAGGGCGAAAAGCTCTCCGTTGTGTCCGTTCTCGGCAACCAGCACTTCACCCAGCCCCCTCCGCGCTACACAGAAGCAAGCCTTATCAAAGCCCTCGAAGAAAACGGTATCGGCAGACCGTCCACCTATGCGCCTACCATTACCACTATCCTTGACAGACACTACGTCGAACGTGAGCAGAAACAGCTCAAGCCCACCCCGCTCGGTGACGTTATTACAGACCTGCTCAAAGACCATTTCGAGAACATCGTCGATACCAAGTTCACCGCGCAGATGGAAGGAAACCTCGATAAAGTCGAGGAAGGCAAGTCAGAATGGTACGAGGTACTCAAAGACTTCTACGGAGACTTTGCCGCTACACTCGAAAAAGCCGAACAGGATATGGAAGGCAAGCGCGTGAAAGTACCAAACGAGCCTACCGACATCATCTGCGAAAAGTGCGGAAAGCACATGGTAATAAAGATCGGACCTTACGGAAAATTCCTCGGCTGTGAGGGATTCCCGGAGTGCAAGAATACAAAGAAGATAGTAAACGAAACCGAGGGAAAATGCCCGAAGTGCGGGAAGAAGATGCTCGCAAGAAAGAGCAAGAAAGGCAAGCCTTTCTTCGGCTGCGAGGATTACCAGAACTGCGGATTTATGACATGGGACACTCCGGTATCCGATATCTGCCCGCAGTGCGGCAGCACCCTCTTCAAGAAAGCCGGCAGAAAAGGCAGACTCTACTGCGCTAAGGAAGGCTGCGGATATGAAGCGGAAGCCGACAGCGGAAAGGGCGAAAATGACGGTTAATGTTATCGGCGCCGGGCTTGCGGGCTCCGAAGCGGCATGGGCTGCGGCAAACCGCGGGCTTCATGTAGATCTCTATGAAATGAAGCCGAAGAAGATGTCGCCCGCACACCGCTATGCCGGGTTCGCGGAGCTTGTATGCAGCAACTCGCTGAAAGCTGCCCGCCCCGACAGCGCCGCCGGTATGCTCAAGGCAGAGATGAGACTGCTCGGCTCGCTGACCATGGAAGCGGCAGAAAAGACGTCGGTTGAAGCCGGCGGCGCGCTTGCCGTGAACCGCACGGACTTTTCGGATTATATCACAGAAAAGCTGCGCTCACACCCGAATATCACCGTTTATGAGCAGGAGATCACCGCATTTCCCGAAAAAAATACAGTCATCGCAACCGGTCCCCTTACCAGCGAACCATTCGCTGATGTAATTTACAATAGACTCGGAAAGGCGCTCAGTTTCTACGACGCCGCAGCCCCGATAGTCACCGCAGAGAGCATAGATATGTCAAAGGCATTCTTCGCTTCCCGCTATGACAAGGGCAGCGCGGATTATATCAACTGCCCGTTCAGCCGTGAAGAATACGAAACTTTCTACAACGCGCTGATAACCGCAGAAACCGCTCCTCTGCATGAATTCGACGATCTCACGGTATATGAAGGCTGTATGCCGGTGGAGGTGCTTGCGAAACGCGGTGCCGACAGCGTGAGATACGGGTGCATGAAGCCGGTGGGACTTACCGATCCGAGAACCGGACACCGTCCTTATGCTGCAGTACAGCTCCGCAAAGAGAACCGTGAGGGTACGCTTTACAACATCGTCGGCTTTCAGACGAATCTTAAATTCGGCGAACAGAAGCGAGTCTTCGGTCTGATACCCGGACTTGAGAATGCGGAATTCATGCGGTACGGCGTAATGCACAGGAACACTTTCCTCAACTCCCCCGCCCTGCTCGACAGCGGGTTTATGCTTAAAGGCAGCGAGAACATCTTCTTCGCCGGGCAGATGACGGGTGTTGAGGGATACACAGAGAGTGCCGCAAGCGGAATCATAGCCGGAATTAATCTGTGCCGTTCACTTTCCGGACAAGCACATCTTGCACTGCCGGAAACCTGTATGATCGGCGCACTTGCAAAGCACATCAGCACCGAAAACGCGGATTTCCAGCCAATGGGCACGAATATGGGAATACTCCCGCCGCTCGATATCAATATCAAGAACAAGCAGGAACGTTATGCGGCGATATCGCAGAGAGGGCTGAATGATCTCTCGGATGTTATCGAAATATCTGGAAAATAAGTACAGACACTAGCTGCCTTCGGCGGTTGGGGCGCCGCCCCAACAACCCCGCCGGAGCGTCGAGTCTGTCGGTCAGCCCCTCTGGCACTTCGTGCCACCTCCCCTCTGAAGGGGAGACACCCCGGACTCGACCAAGGTTTCACCTTGGATCCATGGGTGCCTTTGACGAGAGACTTTTTAAGAGAGTTTTTGAGACGGGGCGCTGAGTCTGTCGGTCAGCCCCTCTGTCACCTGACGGTGCCACCTCCCCTCTGAAGGGGAGACACCCCGGACCCCGCCAACCCCCTTTAAAAAAGGGTGCTGGACACCCTACGGCACGATGCCGTAAGGAAGTTTCCAAAAGCGCGCACGACGCGCGCATTAAAGAAACTTCCGATAAATCTGATGCAGTATTTCTGAGCGTAGTTCTATGGACAGGTGCAGACAGAAATGCAGTGGGGTTGGCAATATTTCAAACAAAATTGTTAGTTTTTGCTTCACTGTAATAGATTCTGATAACTTCGGAATTTCAATGCGAAGCGATTAAAAGTCTTTGGAAAGGGGTTTGGGGGATAACCTTTCTTCAGAAAGGTTTCCCCCAAGTCTCGAGCGTAAGCGGCTGTCTCGAGCGCAAGCGACTGTCTCGAGCGCAAGCGACAAAAAGGAGAAGAAAAAGTGAGAATAGCAGTAGATGCTTTCGGCGGCGACAATGCACCGGACGAGGTGATAAAGGGCGCAGCCGAGGCTGTTAAAGAATATAACGTCGAAGTCATACTGACAGGAGACGAAAAGAAGATAAGAGAACGCATGACGGCTCTCGGTGTGCCGGAAACAGGCATTGCCATTGAGAACGCTGACGGCGTTATACAGATAGAAGATGACCCTATGGATATCCGCAAGGCAAAAGCCGGCTGTTCGATGGGACGGGCTTTCGCGCTCGTGAATGAGGGAAAGGCTGACGCTTTCGTAAGCGCGGGAAGCACTGCGGCGATCGTCGTCGGCGGCACCCTCGTTACCGGCAGGCTCAAAGGCGTAAAGCGCCCCGCTCTTGTGCCTATAATGCCCTCAGCGGACGGACTTTACCTGCTGCTCGACGGCGGCGCTAATACCGAGTGCAGACCGGAAATGCTGCTCCAGTTCGCAGTAATGGGCTCTGTTTTTGCCGAGAAAGTCATGGGCATTAAAAATCCGCGCGTGGGACTGCTCAATATCGGCGCGGAAGAGGAAAAAGGCAGAGAGCTTGAACACGGCGCTTATGAACTGCTAAAGAACTCCGGTCTCAACTTCGTCGGAAATACAGAAGCAAGAGATGTTCCGCTCGGCGCGGTAGATGTTATCGTCACTGACGGCTTTACCGGAAATGTGTACCTTAAAGCAGTCGAGGGTATGGGCAAGTTCATGAAAAAAGCCCTTAAAGAAGACATCTTCGGAAGCGGTATCGCCAAGATCGGCGCACTCTTCTCCATGAAAGGCATAAAGAAGATCTCAAAGCAGATGGATTACCGCGAAGTAGGAGGCTCTCCCCTTCTCGGCTCCGCAAAGCCTGTTATCAAGGCGCACGGAAGCAGTGATGCAACCGCATTCAAGAACGCTATCAGACAGGCAAATGAATTTGCGTCAAAAGATGTCAACGGAACAATAGCCGCAGCTCTCGCAAAGCTGTCGGCAAGCGCGAAAGAGGCGAAAGACAATTGAACTCATTTGAACGCAGAATAGGCTACACATTCCAGAAACACGAATACCTTGACCGTGCGCTCACACACTCCTCATTCGTCAACGGCAAACAGAACAGCAATGAGAGGCTTGAATTTCTCGGAGACAGTGTGCTCTCCGTTGTAGTGTCCAAGTACCTGTTCGAAATGCTCGATATGCCGGAGGGACGGCTCACGAAAATACGCGCAAAGCTGGTCTGCGAAGATACGCTTTACGGCTTCGCAAAACGCATCGGTCTCGGCGAACAGATAAAACTCGGCAAGGGCGAGGAAAGCACGGGAGGACGTGACCGCAAGTCCATTCTCGCCGATGCTTTCGAGGCTCTTATCGCCGCGATATACCTTGACGGCGGACTTGAATCCGCACGGGATTTCATTCTCCCGTTCATGCCGCCCGTTGAGACTCTCAAAAGCGGAAAGCTCATCATCGGCGACTACAAGACAAGCCTGCAGGAAGTCATTCAGCAGAACCCCGAAGAGCACATCTCATACGAGATATGCAACGAAAAGGGCGAGGCTCACAGAAAAATATTCACCGCTAACGTGCTGCTCAACGGTCAGACCATAGGCACAGGTTCCGGTTCCAGCAAAAAGGAAGCCGAACAGGCTGCCGCAAAAGAGGCGCTCAGCCTCATGGGCTATGAAACAAACTAACATTTCCGTTTTTGTGCCGCATAACGGCTGCCCTCACCGCTGCACATTCTGCGACCAGCGCTCCATAAGCGGTGCGCAGAAGCCGCCTTCTCCGGAAGAAACAGCCGCGATGCTCGAATCGCAGATACCCGTTCTCCGGAAACACGAAACACGTGCGGAGATCGCATTCTTCGGCGGCAGCTTCACCGGCATAGAACGCGGATATATGATATCGCTCCTCGAAACGGCACACAGATTCGTGCAGGACTATCCCGACGTTTACAACGGGATACGCTGCTCTACACGCCCGGACTTCATTGATGACGGGATACTTGATATCCTTTCGGAATACGGTATGACCGCAGTGGAGCTCGGTGCGCAGTCAATGAACGCGGAAGTGCTGCGGCTCAATGAGCGGGGGCATACGCCGGAAGATGTTGAGAAAGCAGCCGGTATGATAAAAAAACGCGGGTTTTCGCTGGGTCTTCAGATGATGACCGGGCTTTACGGTGATAAGCCGGAGTACTGCACAGATACCGCAAAGCGCTTCATAGAACTTAATGCCGATACAGTACGCATCTACCCCACGGTCATTCTCGAAGGCACAAAGCTCGGAGAACTATACAAGAGCGGTGTTTACAGGACATTCACACAGGAAGAGACAGTCGGTCTCTGCGCAAGGCTCCTGCGTATGTTCGGAGAAGCGGAGATACCCGTTATCCGGCTGGGGCTGCACGCAAGCAGAGA
>JAFVBZ010000251.1 GCA_017479645.1 Ruminiclostridium sp.
AGCACCGTCCGTCGCTGTTCGACGGCGGCATAGAAAACCCGATATTCTCCCGTCAGGCGCTCAAAGCCAACAAGCGTACCGTTGAGGACGTGGGCGACGAGTGGCTGAACAAGGTGGAGGAAGCTTACCGTGTTTTCCTGCCGGACGCTGTGGAGCATTTCTACGGCAAGTTCGTACAGGCTGCGGAACTCAGCTTCTGCAGCTGCGCAGAGGGTCCTTTCTATATCGCAAGCCTCATCAGTTCCGAAGATAAGTTCTGCCTGTTAAAGAAGCTGCGCACCTGCATCAGCGAAGAAATGGGCGTACAGGCGGATCTCAGCTCCCAGAAGCTTATGGAGCTCAAGAACAAGGCTGACCTTGCATACCGGAACTTCGTCAACAAGCCCCTCGATATCACAAATACGCTCCGCAAGGACTACTACAACCTTATCTCACAGTACTACCAGAACCGCGCAGATGCTGTGCGCTGCGACTACACCATAAAGCTGTACAGCGATCGGATCGCCCGTCTCAGCAGCTACTTCAATGACCTTATCGACAATATGGTGGGTATCCTCGATTATCTGCGTGTTGTCTGCGAGAAGAACCTCAACATCGTTACCGGAGTTGAGAACGCGTCTTCCGGCGTGCTCAGCAAGACTTACGAGTGGAAGATGTACGACATCAAGAGCGAGCAGAACGTGCTTGAAAAGCTCAACGAGGAGATAAGCGCCGTTGACCTCGAAAACGCGGTGTCTGATATACTCCGCCGCTTCCTCGACGAGTTCAAGAACTCCCGCTCAAGGGACGAGTTCGATGTGTCCTCGTTCATCTGCGACGCGATCGCATCTCACTTCTCCGAAACGCTCAGCCAGTCCATGAGCGAGTTCTTTGAAGCGCGCTATCCGAGTGCCGCTTCAAGAGCTGATGCGGCAAAGGAGCTGCTCAAGGAGCTGCGCGCACGCTCGAATATCATGTATCCCTGCTCGACTTCCACCGATACGGCGGAGATACTCTACGCTTCCATTCCTAACCAGGCAGGTCCGATAGAAGCGGCTGCCGACGAGGACGAAGTCCTCTGCCGCCACAAGATCATCAGCCCCTACACCAACCGTATCTCGATCTTCACATTCGGCGCGGGTCTTGCGGTAGCTCACCACAACACCGTTCACCTGTTCGAGTCGGATTACTACTCCTTTGTTTCCGAGACCGGCGGCACCAAGGACGCGAATATGATAGGTCAGCATCTTTACTCCACATACAGCGGACTGCGCGATACCGACTGGTTTAAACTGCCCAGCCCGATACATGACACCCTCCGTCCGAAGGAGTTCGTTACCGAAAATTCCGCAAAGGTACACCGCGAGAATGAAGCGCACCGTGAGATCTTCAACAGGGCGCTTGAGATCGGCATAATTGACCCTGTGGGAAATGTTCACTACGACGAAGCGCTCACTGCGGAGGCTGTGAACGCCGTGACATACGATCAGCAGAAGGCTTCTTCCATAAAGGAAGCAAAGCAGAAGTTCGATGAGATGATGAACCGCGCAAAGAGCGCTCCCGTGCTGTTCACCCTCAATCCCGTCAACTATATGAATGCCACCGAGACGGACAAGATACGCGAAGCCTATGTCCGCACATACGGCGCATGGAAGTACGTTGAACAGATGCTTGACGCGTACACTGCGGCAGAGGCGGCAAAGGAAGCCTGCGACGGGGCAATGAACCGCGAAAAGGACGCGAACAAGATGCTCAAGGCTATGTTCGATGCGCTGTTTGCGGGCGTGATCTTCAAGGAGAAGAACTTCTTCCGCTATGTCAATTCCTCCGGCGACAACGTGAATGTGCTGAATACGCTCACCATAGCCGATACCACGGAGCAGAGATACTTCTACTACTACGTTCTGTTCGAGAAGTTCTGCGAGCTTGACGACTCCCAGCGCGCCTACATCGCCAAGCGCACCCAGATCGCACATTCGGAGGATATTCCCGATGAGCATATCGAGTTCCTGCGCACAATAAAGAAGCATGTTACCGCGTCGATAAAGGCGATAGACGATATGGAAGCCGAGTTCTCGGAGTATGAGACAGACCGCGGCGGCGAGATCATCAAGAAGTACAAAAAGCTCAGAGAAATGGCTGACAGCTCCCTTGAACTGCTTGAATGACGCGAGAGGAAAGATGAAAGAACTTCTGAAGAAAATAGACGAATGTATGTACCGCACCGCGGAGGACAAACCTGCGCCCTCCGTGGGAGCGGAATATCCCGCGATGTTCCTGTATGCCGGGAAAAGGGCAGCCGAAAGCTGCGCGGCAGTCAGAAAGCACCTTAAAAACGGGCTTACCAACGGCGGCAGTATCCTGCACGCTTCTGTGGGTACGGACTGCCCGGACGCCGATTTTACGATACGGTTCGGTATTCCCGCTGTCCGGGGCAGTTTATTAAGCGCGGTCACCGGGAGCGACGAGCTACTCTCCTCCTTCAACGAACAGGTGAAGACCGCAGCTGACCGGCTGATGATGTCCCAGGGATTTCCGCAGACCAACAGATGCATGCTTTTCATAGTTACCGATTCGGACAGTGAACTGAACGCGCTCCTGCCCGAATTTGTGATGCTGTTCACGGAGACAGCGCACATACGGGTGATGACATACCTGTTCGTGCATTTCAGCACAGGCGAGGAGGGTTACCTCAACTCGGCAGCTTTCTTCCGGGAACTGGAGGACTGCCAGAACAGTGAGTTCCTGTACGACGCGCCGGTGATGTTCCGCGAAGGGCAGAGGATAACCGTGCATTGGGAAGGACCTGTGTTCGGCGCGGTATTCTTTCTGGAAATGTACCGAAGCGATATGAAGTACAGCCCGCACAATGCCGTGAACAACGCGCGTATTGCCGCAATGACCGCGATCCTCCGCGACAGGGAAGACCCGGAGCCGCTCCCGCCAAGCCCGTTCTATACGGCAGGCTATTCTTCGGCGGAGATGCCCGCCGAGACCATTTCCCATGTGATGTTCAGGTCACTCACGGATATGCTTGCGGGAACGGCTGACAGCGAACCGCCGGAACTCCCGGTAAACGAGCTTTTCGGCTATGACGCGGTGGCGGAAGCCTGCGGCAGGATAACTGCCGGGCTGCCGGATATAAGCTCGGTGCTGTCCGTGCTGCCGGAAGGGAACGGCGGCTGTGACCCCGATATCGTCCGCAATACAAACGTCCGCGACATACTCGGATATTATGGCGGCGCAGACGAGAGATACTTTGAAGATAAATTCGCGAATGCGGCTGTCCCGCTTACGGACATCTGCGAAAGCATAAATGTCGCCGGCATTATCTCCGGCTATATAAACAAGGGGACGCTGAAACTCAGCGAAGCGCTGAAGCTGCTCGGTCACGACGGCAGCATCTCCGCCTGTCTGGACAGCGTTGCCGAACGGCTTGACGCGGAGGAAAAGGAGCTTGCGGAACAGCTTGAAAAGGTGCTGTCCCAGCCCTGTTCCGATCTGCCGCACGGGCTTTTCTCAAAGCCCACCGGCTGTGATATACTCGCGTCAGCGGTAAAAATGAAGTACAGCGTGAAGCTTGAGATACTGAAGCGGAAGATGATGAAGCGGCTCATATCCGGGATACTCGCACAGGTGAGCGGACTTGCGTCATCGGTGACTGCCGCTCTCGGAAGTATCCGTTCATTCTCCGACTCGCTGAATGAAGCCATACTCCGGGAGATCTACGACAGCGAATCCACGCTAACAGATGCGGACGCTTTCTCGGCATGCTACTCCGAAACGGTGAGAAAGGCTGTCAGCGAGCTTGAAGGCTCCGGCGGCATCTCCGCCTGCTTAAAGGGCAGGGAGCTGTACAATGTGCTGATGAACTGCGCGGAGAACGGTACCGGCGAGTTTGAGGACATAGCCCTGGATATCTACCGGAAGCTTCTTGCGTCAACCGCGGTAAGAGCGGTGTTCGCACAGAACTTCGACGAGGAGCTGTATGAGCGGTATGCCCGTTCCGGCGGCGGAAGAGACCGGGGCTGGGTAGATGCAAGGCTGGTGGAGAAGCTGAAGTATGAGTGCTGTGCGAACCTGCGGTACAGCGTATTCCAGCCCAGCAACATTCTCTGCTGCATGGGAAACGGGGATATCGGCTTTGTGCGGAAGATGTCGGGGTACGAGGATCCCGCGTTCAACACCGTCCACGCGGGATTCGTGAACAGCGCGTCCTACGAACAGCTTGCGATATACAATGTTCCTTCCGCGGACAGCGTCGTCTATATAGACGAGTGCCGGAAGGTGTATGAAAGATATGTTTCCGGACACGGCGACGATCTTTATATCCGGAGAGGAAACTGAGGAATGGATCACTTCATCAAGAATATAGAAGCTTCCCGCACCGAGGACGGGAATGTGTGCGTTTCCTGGAGCTGGCCTACGGGCTACAGCTGCGTGAGAGTCGTTTTCGAGCATAAGCTTCACGGAAAGGACGCGGCTTCGCTTTCGGACGCGGAGCTTGCGGAATGCTCCGATCTGTGCTTTATGGACGAGTTCCGCATCTCCGGCGGGAAGTACATTTACCCCGTTTCGGACAGGGACGCGGGACTGCTCCGGTTCAGGATCTTCTGCTGTGACAGCCCGGACTCCGCCGACTTCACAAAGTCCAGCGATTCCGCCCGTATAACCGGTATCACACTGAATGTGCGGTACAGACTTATCGAGAAGAAGAGCGGAAAGACATACAAGAAGGTGAAGTTCACGATAGATTCCGATGCGGAGATACCTGCCGGGACGCTCGTTTACCGGCTCATGCCGGGGCGGTATGCTTACAGCATAGATAAGATGCTTCCCGCCGGCACTTCCGCGATCGGACCGGTGATAGCCGATGCGGGGGACAGCGTAACGCTGGAGCTTGCCCCGGGGCACGAGGACGAATTCGCGCTTACCGCGCAGTGAAAGGAACGGGTAATCAATGTCTGAACGAAGATGTATATTCTGCGGCAGGCTTGCCGATACCGGAAGCGGCGCGCTGTTCAGGCTACCGCCGGATCACAGGCGCGTTCCCGATACGGTTTACAGGCAGTATGCACAGTCCCGCGGCATATACGACGCGGTGACGATGCTGCCGGACGTGTGCGGGAAGGGCTCGCCGGAATTCGGGGAGATATCCTGTGAGAACGGCAGGCCGGTGCTTGTCACAAAGACCGGGCGCATTACCGATGTGCTTGTCTGTCCGTCCTGCCACAACGAGCTTTACCGCGATACCGACGACGCTTCCGTGAACACGGCGGTGGTGTTCGGGGATAAGGGGAGCGGCAAGACTTCACTGGTGCTTGCGCTGGCGAACGGCTGCATCGCAAGGCAGTTCTCCTCCGACAGCCGTTACCGCTACATACTCAACGAGAACATCTGCTCCGCTCACGACATAAGCGAAGCAGCGGCAATGGCTGCGGAAGGGAAGGCTCCCGCCGATCTCCGTGAGCCCGTGGCGATATACAGAGTCTCCGAAGCCTCGTCGGACGAGAAGGCAGTATGCGACGTTCTGCATGACACTTCCTGCGGCGATACGGAGGACGATCTTTCGGTGGGCGTGACACTGCCGTTTGCTGCCGATGCGGGACATTACGTTTACTGTATGCCCGTTGACAGGCTGGCGAAGGCGGTCATCTCGCAGAGCGAAAGCGAGGATATGCTTGTCCGCCGTGACCTTTTCAGAATGGTCAGCGCGTTCAGATACTCGGACTGCACTCCGGTGCTGGATATCGTTGTGACGAAGTTCGATCTTGCGCAGAAGTGCGGCGGTGCCGGCGGGGATATCTTCAATATGCGTGAAAGCGAAGCCGGCATGAAGAACTACCTCTTCTCGGCTTTTCCGGGGATAAAGGAATATGAGCCTTTCTTTTCCGGCATAAAGCTGCATACCTTCACGGCGGCGGAGAATGCCGGCGAAGAGGGGAGCAGCGCGGAGAAGCTGTATGCCGGGCTGTTCGGCTGATAAAAACGAAACGGACTGCATAACATGAATAACAACAAATTTTCGGAAGATACCTACGAAATAGTATGCCCGTACTGCTTCAAGCGGTACTCGAACTATAAGGCGCTCTTCGTCGATTACAGGAATACATCGGAAGAGACCTATCCCGAATATGAGGAGTACCTCCGGTACTTTCTCGGGACCGAGTCATTCGGCGGGAGGAAGATGCCGCTGTACTTTCAGAAACGGCAGAACGACGGTATTCCCGGCGTATTTGCGGCAGGAACGGCGTCCGGCGAAGTCTCCTATGTGAGAGCCTGCCCCCACTGCTGCAACCTGCTTCCCGCGCTGGCGGGCAAGGTAAAGACCGTATCTGTGGCGGTGACCGGCTCCGACGACGCGGAGAGAAGCTTCTACATCGCCTCCGTGCTGCACCGGCTCAACAGGGATATGCTGGCAGGTTTCGGCGCAAGCTTTATGCCCGCTGATCTCCGGACCGCCAACCTGTTCTATGAGCAGTACGAGGAACCGCTTTATGCAAGAGGGCTTGTTCCCGAAGCCGCGGCAACCATTGCTCCGCTGGTGTACGAATTCGGCAGGCAGGGCGCTGCGGAACCGGAGGAATGGAAGGGGAATGCCGTTACCTACAACAGCGCGCTTGTGTATATATACAACATTGACCGTGATCTCTGCGAGAGATATCCGATGATAGCCTACAATGCCATTGCGCGTGCGGACGGCTTTGCGGTCATCACCGATCTCGCGGAGGCTGCGCCTTCCGATGACCCGGCTTATGACCCGTGGCTCGGATATCTTACCGACACTTTCCGGAAGGTGTTCGGCGCGTCACCCTGTGACCGTCCTTCCGCACTCATAATGACAAAAGCCGACAAGGTGTTCGGTGACGATAAGAAATGGGCGGCGGTGATGAAGGGCGATAATGCGGACAGGATAGAGAAGGCTGTCCCGACTCCCGCTTTCAAAGCCCGCAGCGATAAGGCGGAGGCTGTGTTCAGAACGAGGATACCTGCCCATTATTCCGCGTATTCTGCGCTTTTCGGCAGAGAAACGTCCATGTATTTCCCGGAGCGGACATTCTTCGAGCCGAATGAGGACGGTACCGCGTCGGTAAACGAATGCAGGATACCGGAAGCATCATTCGAGTGGCTTTTATCGAAGTTTTTCATGCTGCCGGAGAATGCTGCGAAGAGCTTTACCATAACCTTATAGAAGAAAAGAACAGGAAAGGAAGAAACAAGATTGGCTATGCTGAAAAAGACCGAGGAGGAGACTCCGGTCGTCTATCCTATAAAATGCCCGTACTGCTTCAAGACCTTCGCTCCCGATGATGTGCATTTCCGCGCCGCTTCGCCGAGACACTATTCCGTGAACCGGGAGACCGGCGAGAGGGTCCTCCGTGAAGACAGCATCGTGGACAGGAATCTTGCGGACTATTACCGCCAGTTCGGACGTCAGGCGCCGAGAAGATTCCCGGTAATAGCGCCGGGAGGCGGAGTGAGCGGCGACGAGTACATCGGGCTTGCGGCAGGCGGCGACCCGGTATCATACAGGGACGGGGTGCTGTGCTCCGTGCGGGACGAGTTCGGAAATGACAGTGACAAGCGGCTCTGTCCCTACTGCCACAATGACCTGCCTAAATCGGCAGGCTACACAAAGAGCTACACCATAGCATTCGCCGGAGATACGGCAGTCGGCAAGACCGTCTATATGACCACTCTCATCAACCGCCTCCAGTTCCTCGACGACGGTTTCAAGTCCATGCTGATGCCGCTTACCGGCGCAGTCTCGGACAAATACGAGACCTACTACTTCACGCCGATGTACCGTGAGGGGCTTCTTCCGGAGCATACCCATGTTAACGAAGTCGTGGAGCCGCTCATATACGAGCTCCGCGTCGGGATAAACAAGATAAACGGCGACAATATTGCCGACAAGACCGTAACGCTGACATTCTACGATGTCGCAGGCGACGGCATCAAGAACGCGGAGTATGTGAATACCCGCGCAAGACACCTCAAATACGCGGACGCGTTCCTGTACATGGTTGACCCTATGCAGACGGGAGCCGCTCAGAGACTTGCGGCGCTGAATGCGAATGCAAGCGCCGACTATATCCTCGGCAGGGGAGACGCGGTGAAGATACTCGAATCCTTCTTCACGCAGGATATCGACTTCAAGGATAAGCCCACCGCAATAGTGCTGACGAAGAGCGATCTTCTGAGATCCACGGAGACCACACAGCGCTATTTCAGCCGTGAAAGCAGCATCTACCGACAGTGCGAACACAAGGGTTATCTTGATATGCAGCAGGTGGAAGTGATAAACAGCGAGGTGCATAACTTCTTCGGCATCACGGCTCCGCTGTTCCGCAAGAACGTTGACTTCATGTTCAACAATGTCGGCTATTTCGCGGTATCTGCGCTGGGCGGACCCACGGAAACGGTGAAAGTCGATAACATAGACAGAAAGAAGATAGCAAGCGGTATCCCGCAGGAGATACGCGTCGAGGAGCCGTTCCTGTGGATTCTCGCACAGCTCGGCATAATCCCGGATAAGCCGCCGGAGGAGCATAAACAGAAACAGACGGGCGGCGGACTTTTCAGAAAACTGTTCTCGAAATAAGAGTCTTTATATACAGGAGGAGATCGGTATGGCATACCAGCATTTGTTCGGAAGCGCGTCCGGTGGTTCGGCAGGAGCCGGTTACAGAACGCTTGCCGCAACGGAAGAATTCTACAACGTGATGTCAGATGATGAGCTTAGCGGATACAATAACTATTCATTCACCGGCGGAGACGATCACCCGGTGAAGTTCTGCTGCTGCTACAAGGAATACAAGCAGTGCTTTATCCAGTCTGCGATATCGTTTGAATACGACTATGTGGGAAGGAACTCGTCTGTCGCCTATACGCTCGTGCTGAATGAGCGCGAGAGCAGGCAGGTGCTTGAAGAGCACATACGTCCGTTCAACCCGGATATGTTCATAAACGCGAAGTCCGGCGATTTTGCGCGTCCGAGGAGCGAGAAGCTTCCGTCGGTGCAGTATGTTTTTGAGGAATGCACAGGACGCGAGCATAACGCCGCATTCATATCGAAGTATTTCCGGAGCGATGTATTCGCGCAGTTCCTGCTTGCGCTGTTTTTATCGGCGGAGAACGGCTGTTCGGTATTTGTGGCTCTTCCCGGAGATCCCGCCGGAGTTTCCCGTGCGGCAGTCGAGCTTATGAACATCATTATCCCCGCATTCCCGGCGGAGTACCGCAAGAAGCTCGGCTTCATGACCCACGTTACCGACACCTACGCGGTGGAGGATATCAGCATATACTTTGTCACCGGGCTTGACCTGAGCCGTCAGTTCGTGAACGGCGCATACTGCTTTGATCTTACCGGCGGGAAGTCCTATGTGAGCGGAGTTGAAGCTTCCGCGGTAAAGGAGTATTACGAGCTTATCCGCGCGGTAATGAGCAATATCCTTTCTTATGACAACGAGGAGCTGAACGGCTTCTACAATGATATACTGCCGAAGCTGGACGCGGGCGACAGGTTCAGTCTTTCCAAGATAAACGAGATCTACTTCATGTGGAAGTTCCTGTCGGGCGGAGATGATACCCAGCTTGACACGGCGGCGGCATGCACGGTCATCTCGTCCTTCTACAACTTCTACGGCATAGTTGACAACAAGGCGAAGTTCCTCAACCGCATCAACGGCTACTGGGAGAAGGAGATCGAGAAGTGCAAGGCGGGGGGATATGCTCCGGCAATGGAATTATTCGACATAGTGAGCCGTTACTACGCCACATTCGGAGAGGACGACAAGCGTCAGGCACAGCGCATCTGGTCATTTGCGCTGATCTACACGGTCTCGGAGAACAATTTCAGCATCTACAACCGCCTTACCTCGCCGGCTTATGACGATTCGGAGCTTGCGACAGATGTGTTCATGTACATTGCCTACATCTACATCGGATTTCTCCAGCGCCGTGACAAGAACGCGAATGTAGGCGCGGTGTATGCGAAGATAGCGGGAGGCTATGCGGAGCGCGAGACTGCGGACGGAAACAGTAAGAGGATACTGCGCGCACTGGGGCTTCTTGCGGGCGTGACGGAGAAGTATTATGATGAGATGGGCGCGAAGAAGAGCGACCAGTACGAGCATTTCTCCGCGGGATTTCTGAAGTATTTTGACGAGCCTGTATCGAAGATGCTTAAAGCGGTGCCGCTGACGCAGAAATTCGAGCTTATGAACGAGCTGAAAGAGGCGGTGCATGCGGAGCATGATCCGCTTTCGGTGGACGACGGAAGTCTCGGAAAGAATATATACGATCATTTCCACAACGGATCATTCCTGCCTGCGGTCGCGGAGGGATTCACGAACGAGAGTGTATCTGCGATAGCGGGCGACAGAATGCTTGTAGCCCAGACTGCGGACGATATCGCGGAGTACCCCGGACTTACGAACTTCCCGACTGTATCGCTGTTCCAGCATTTCAGCGCGATCATTAACGGAACCCGTGATCTTGCAGTACTTCACGAGCTCAGCGAGCTTGTGAACAAGCCGGATCAGCAGGAGATGCTCACAGGCTGGGTGAAGATATACTGTTCGGCAAATCCGGAGCTTGCGATGTCGCTGTTTGCGAACACGAGATGCCATATCGACGACAAGGGCGTTATGGTGTATGATATTGATTTCTTCAACACGTTCAAGATGTACTATGAGGACATCGGACGTGACAACGAGCAGATGATGCATGAGCTGAACCAGTTCACCGGCGAGCTTGAAACCGACAGCAACCGCGCCGAATACAAGGATCTCGGCTTCTCGGCATATAAGGAGCCTGCTTCGCGATTTATCAACACATACTTCTTTGACAAGACCGCCGACAAGAAAGCGTACAAGGAGAATGAAGCACGGCTCAAAAAGTACGACCGTATCAGATTCCTCCGTACCCTTATCCCCGCGAATGATAAGAAGCATAAGCTTTTCGGCAAGAAGTCATGAGAGACTTTTTGAGAGATTTTGAGAGAGGTTTGAGATTTCAGAGAGGGGGCGCCGCTTCGGCTGCTTTGTATGCACGCCTCGTGCGTGCCTTTTGGCAGCCTACTCACGGCTTCCTGCCGTGACCCCCAACCCCCGCCAACCCCCTTTAAAAAAGGGGGCTGGACACCCTAAATAAATGCAGTATTTCAGAGCGTTATGCTATGGGCGGGTGCGGACTGAAACGCAGTTGGGTTGGCGATAACTCCATTCAGAATAACAAGAAACAGCTTGCTTTGATGATTACAGCAGGCTGTTTTTCCGTGTGCGTGACTGCACCCCACAAGGGTGCTCTTTCTCTGTATCAATCACAATATCAATATCAATTTCAGTTTCAATTTCAATTTCAATAACTTTATCTATATCA
>JAFVBZ010000252.1 GCA_017479645.1 Ruminiclostridium sp.
CTACTGCTGCTCCCGCTTCCGGTACGGTTCGTATTACGCAGTTTTCGGGTACTTCATTACTTTCCGAACGGGTGACGGAGTATTTTATGCCTTTGTTTTGAAGCAATCTCACAGCGTCATCTATATTAAGTCCGGTGATGTCGGGAAGCTCGAAGAAATCTATCATCGGCTTATACACGAATTTATACTGCTGTCTGTCCGCTTCGATAGGCTGTGTGGTCTTTCCGTCTGTATTCAGATATTCTATTCCCATAGCATAAGACTTGCCGCTTTCAAGCTTTACAGGTACGGAATAAGTGCAGCGGTGAGTGCAGCTGTCAGCTTCGGGAACTTCTTCTATGCTGAACTCCTCAGTAGTATAATTTATGGGTGTCCCTACAGTAAGTTTTACATATTCCGGAGAGTAGGTTTCATAATTATCGCCCGTGTACAGAAGGCTGAATCTTGCGGTAAATGTTTCACCGTCATATTCTGCACTGTTCAGCCACACGGTCGCGTCGTGAAACTGCACAGCCTTCCCGTAAAGCTCGCTTATATCCGGCAGTGTTTCCGGGTCAACAGTATTAGATGTCGGCGCAATGAACTCCTCGTCTGCCTTTGCCGGCATTGTGCACGGAACATCTGTCTGCACCGCGCTCGATGCTTCCGATGTATCATGATACCCCGCACCGTTGCTGCTCTCGATACCGCCCTCTTTCAGCCCGCCGTGCTCATTCAGCCAGTTCAGCCCGAATACCGCTCCGGTGAGGACTGCCGCTGTTCCGGCTATGCCTGCGACTACGCTTATTGCCTTATGCGACTTCTTCGGTTCGATGTATTCCGGAGTTATCTCCGTGAACTTCATCTGCTTTGCATTTTCATGATTTTTCATTTTTTCTGCCCTTTCCATTATATTGTTCATTACCGTTTTGGTATCGGAAAAGGGGTAATCAGACATCTTAGCGGACAATGCCGCTTCAAACAGCTTTTTATTATCCATTGTCCGTATCATTCCTTTCTTTGTCAAGATATTTCTTCAGCTGTGTCCGTCCGCGTTTAAGCCGTGAAGAGACCGCATTTCTGCTTATACCAAGTATTTCGGCAGTTTCTTCGACACTGTAGCCTTCGTAATAATGCATATACATGACAATGCGATTGTTTTTTCCGATCTTGTGTATGAGATCGAAAACCCTGTCGCCGTAGCTGTCATAATGCACGGTCTCGCTTGCAGCTTCAAGCGGTACAGAATTTCTTCTCCAATGAGACCGGAGCAGATTTTTGCATCTGTTGACAGTACATCGTATAAGCCATGCCTTTACGTGTTCATCATCATGAAAGCTTCCGCTGTATGTATAAAGTCCGAAGAAAACGTCCTGCATTATATCATCCGCATCGCTTTGATTCTTAATGTAGCACAGCGCAGTCGAAATTACATTTCCGCGGTACATCTCAATATACCGTTCTACGTTTTTTGCGTCCAATCCGGTCTCACCTCTTTTCCGTTGAAAGGACCTTTCATATACAACACAATCCGGACATACTCGAAATGTCACGGATAAATCAAATTCGGCAATTTCAACAATATATTATCATACTTTTGTGCAGAATGCAACATTTATTGCAGATATTGAAATTATATAACAATTATTGTATAATATTTTTGAAAAAGTGTTACTTTTTGACCGATTTTGTTGTATATAAGGGTAGAGGGGGAGCAATTCAAAGACTTTGGGACATCTGATGAACGCCGGGGAGAAAGAGAGAGGAAGATGACCGACGAAAAGATAATCGAGCTGTACTTTTCCCGTTCGGAGGACGCGATTGCCGAGACAGATAAAAAGTACGGCGCATACTGCCGCACAATGTCGCATAATATCACCGGAAGCCGTGAGGACAGCGAGGAGTGCGTGAACGATACATATTTAAAGGTGTGGAATGTTATCCCGCCGCAGCGTCCGCCGAGGTTCGGCGCTTTTGTTGTGCGGATATGCCGTAACATTGCGCTCAATATGCGGAGGGCGAAAGGTATGCTGAAACGCAGCGAGGAATATGAGGCGATACGCTTCGAGGAAGTGAGCGAGTGCCTGCCGTCAAAGGAAAATGTCGAAAAGACGTTCGATGAGAAAGCTGCAATAAAAGCGCTGGAGAAATTCCTGTCCGGGCTTTCTCCCGAAAAGCGTTCAATGTTCGTGCGCAGGTACTTTTATTTCAGCAGCTACGCGCAGATAGCGGCAGACCTCGGCGTTTCCGAGGGCAAGGTGAAAATGACCGTGAGCCGCACCCGCGAAAAGCTGCGGGAATATCTTGAAAAGGAGGGTATCGACCTATGACACGCGAGGACAGATTTCTTGACATATTCGGGAAGATAGACGACAAATATCTTGTTACGGCATTGCCGGGAGCTTTTGAGCCCGATTTCGGGACTGCTGTAATACACGCCGACAAAAGTATCGAAACTGTGGAGATCACCGAAAAGGATATCCGCCGTTATCGGATATTGCAGGCTGTGAAATACTCCGCGGCGGCTGCCGTTGTAATTGCTGCGGGTGCGCTGCTGTGGGTAAATTGGGATAAGATAGCTGTATCGGGCAGCAAATCATCTTCGCCGGTTACGACACAGACGAAGGATGTAACTGAACCGGGCGGTGCGGCTGCCGTAACATCGGACACGGTCATTTCATTATCCCCGCCTATACCGATGACAACTTCCACGGAGGGCGATACGGGAGATAACAGCGGCAATTACGATCCGTTTTTCAACAGCACCGGAGACGAAACAGAGACTACAGATGATAATACCTTGCCGGAGAATTTCAGCATTGCGGACGGACGCTATGAGACCGACATATCCGCTGATATTGACTTTGAAGGGCAGCTTCAGGACGGAAGGATATTGTTCCGCTGGTCGCGCTACACCGGCGGGGAATACGATGTTACCGTGGACGGGTACACTCTGATATGCTCGGAGAACGGTAACGAATATTTTGACGTAGGTGATTTTGCAGCCGACAGCAAGGGGTGCGTAGTAAACCTTGACGGCACAGAGCAATTCCCGCTGTACTTCATAATACAGTGCCGGTTCAATTACGAGGGAATGGCTTTTTTCGGATATTCGGAACCTGTTAAGATAGAGTGAGGAGAGGATATGGATAAAAAGATAAGAAAACGGCTTATTATCGAATATGCGATAAAAGTCTCACTGCCGCTGCTGCTTTACGGGTTGTCATATATAGTAAATATAACTTATATACCGGTTCTGTCATGGCTTGGATTGGTCTTTTTGCTGTTGGTGATTTACTACTGGTATATCATGCTGGCTGTATTTGTTCTGATACTTTTCGTACCTTTTACAAAGCGCGAGGGCAGCTTCTTCAAAAAGTACATTCTCCCGCCGCTTGTCACTATCGGCATTATCGGCGGTATCATCGGAGTGATATTCGGTGTTATATTTGCAGCCGAAGGCATCGGAAAACTTGGTAAACATATCAGCGACAGAAATACCGGCGCTGAGATCAATGAATTTATTGATCGTTCCGATGAAACTCTCATTTACATATATCCCATTAACGGCGAGGAGTACTATCCGAACGGAATATATTACAGCTCAGTCAAAACCTCCAGTGTGTTCATAGACTACGATACAAAGGAAGTAGCTTTCGTGGTGTATGATTGGGTCTATAAAGATATATTCCACACCTGCAAACTCGAACAGACTGAATATAAGACAAGAAAATTCAGGAATTTTTATGAAGAGAGCTTTGAGGCACCCGACATCGGAACCGGATATTATTTTCAGTCTTACACAGAACTGAACGCGCCCGGACAACTTCTATATACATACGGGACTGAAAGAAAATCGAATATGACTAATGGAGTAGCGCTGATAATGCGTGACGGCACAATGTGGGTCGGGCATTTCGAGCCGACAGAGTTATCCCTCGGTAATTCATTTGGCTTTGATCTGTGTCATGACGGTGAACAGCAGAAAATCGAGGATCAGATACTGGCATACGCAGAGCAGAAAAGGCGGGAGTGGAATGAAGATAGCAATTAAAATAATAGCAGTCATTATCGGCGCTGTAATTCTGATCGCGGGCGGCATTTACCTTGACATTATACTCGTGGAAAAGCATAATGAGGAATACCCGGTGCAATACATAAAAGAGCATTATCCGAACGCCGAGATACTTGACATAGAGCGTGGGAAAAATCCCGCGTTCAGCGGTGGTCCTCACGCCGATTATATTCTGTTCGACACCGAAAAGCAGATAATTTTCAGTCAGGATTTCTCACCGAAGGGACTTGGCGGACGGCTTGAACCGTATATTTATATAGATTACGATCCGTATGAAGAAGCTCTTGCAATGCGTGAAGGCTGTGACCGCTGCCTTGCTGTGATACCGGAGGTATATGACGAGGAATACATAGCACGCTGCAATCCCGAAAGCAGCAGCGGTGTGCTGATATTCATACACAAGTGCGACGTGGAGAAATTTGCCGCGCTGTGCAGAGCGCTGACGGAGTTTGTGCGTAATGAATATTTCCCGTCGAAGTCGGAGCGCGGTCAGTATATAGAGTTTACCGTGTTTGTCTGCGGTGACGAGTTTTACGACAGAGTAAGCAGATTCGACTTTACGCAGTACGCCAAAGATCACGCTTCGGGCAGTATCTTCCAGATGACAGCCTTTGACGTGGCAAAGCTGATAAACGCGGAGGTGACCCGTATCAGCGTATGCACCGAAGACACGATACCGTATGATTTCTATTATGCTCCCGGCGATCCCTCGTATAAGAATTATCGGGATCCCGCGGATTTTGACGAAACGCTGATAGTTTTCGACGGTGAGCCGAACGATCAGAGCGCCTGTGTCGTTGTTTACGGGGTAGATTACGCAGAATAAGCATCAAAATGTGGCAGAATGGGCAGAGTTTGGTCTCGCGTCTGTTCTGTCACTTTGTATTTATCAAAAAATATCAGAAAAATGTCAGGTTTTGGTTTTCTCATTCGTATTATATATGAAAGGCCTTTCAAATGCGGTCGGAAGGAAGTGAGAGTAAGTGAATGACAATGATTTTGAAAGCTGTGTACATAAATACCGGAACACTGTATTCGGTACCGCACTGTGCTTTGTAAAAAATCCGAGTGACGCGGATGATATTTCGCAGGAGGTTTTTATAAAGCTCTATAATTATTCCGGTCAGTTCGACAGCGACGAGCATATCCGTGCATGGCTTATCAGATGTACCGTTAATCTGAGCAAAAGTCTTTTGCGTTCATATTGGCACAGATTTTCTGCCCCGCTTGAAGAAGCAGGCGACAAAGTTCACTATGACAGCTGTACAGAGCATACGGATATGCTGAAACTGCTGAACAGGCTGAGACCCAAAATACGCGCGGTCATGTATCTTCATTACTATGAAGGTTATCCGGCAGCGGATATAGGCAAAATGCTCAATATAAGCGAAAGCGCTGTTATGGCGAGGCTCAGCAGAGGCAGAAAGCGCCTCAGGTCATTATTGCTTGAAGAAAGGAATGAAGATGATAATGGATTACAGGAATATATTTGAAAGCTCATTGAACGAGGCACGTGAGACTACTCAGCTCCCCGATGACGACAAGTTTATTAAGATCGTTAAAGAAAGGGCGGTTAATATGGAGAAGAAAAAGATAAGATCAAAGAAGCCGGCTGTTATTGCGGTTTCGATAGCGGCTGCGGCAGCGCTGACGGTTTCTGCGGGGGCATTGGTCAACTATTTTCATCAGCGATCTGTGGATATATTCTTCCCGGACGTTTCGGGAACACAGACAGAAACACTTATAGATAAAGATAGTCCTCTCACCTCCGCCAACGAACATTTCAGAATAACACTTGACAAAGCATATTATGACGGCGATAACCTTACCTGCATAATGACGGCGGAATCGCTTGACGGAACGCTTATGACCGTGCCCGATATACAGGCTTGTCATGACGGACAGTTCACAGCAGGTTCGTATCCGCTGCATTATGATATGTCTGGCGGACAGTTTCGCAGTCTGGATTTAGTCAAAAGCACGGAAACTCCGTTCGTTGCTCATATCTCGGAATATGAGCTGGAACGAATGGGAGTTGCAGGCGGTTTTGAAACTCTTGAGGGCGAGACGTATATAAGATTCGGAAAGCATCTTGGCGACGGCATATTCGACGGTATAGAGCTTCGCGTAAACGTTGAAAAAAATGTTGAAACAGCAGAAGTGTTCAGCGAAAACGGCGATAAGCTCATTATGACGCAGATAGGATTTTACTCCGATGAAATATCCGTACTGCCGAAAATGTCGGAAATCAGAAGCGGAGAATCTCATACATTCCCGGAAATAAAGCTCATACGAAACGACGGAACGTTTAAGGAGTTTAATGAAGGTGATTATCCGTACTCTATGTGGTCGGATACATGGTGCTATTTGCTGTTTCCCGAGTTGATACAGCTTGACGAGTACAGCGGTATCGAAGTGGACGGAGTTCGTTATCTGAAAAACAGTTGAAGGCAATATCATGGCGCACAGATTTCGGTCTGTGCGTCTTTTTGCCATAAAAACTTTCCTTCTTCCGATTTTTACCCAATAAACTACATATACAATTGAAAAATAACCGGATATATGATATAATTATTCTATACAAGTGTTGTTCACAGTGTACAAACGATGTTCGCGGGAATTGTTGGATTTTAACAAATCGTAATTTTTTTGAAAAACAGCGTAACTTTTCACGTTTTCATTCGTTATATAAGCAGAAGGAAAATATAGAATAATGAGAATAGTAAAACATAAGGGGAAATCAAAATGTGGTATGATTCATCACATAAAAAATGGGAAGATATACGGGAAGGCAGGACAGATTGGTACACTGCTTTCGTCAAAGAGATGTGGAAGCCGCGCCTTATCTGTTATTCGGCATTATTTGTATTCCTGCTGTGCGTGTTCCTGCTGCTGAAAATTGCTGATGAAAGCTCTTTTATCCACGGCGAGGCGGGAATGCTCGAATACGCGAGACAAGCTCACGGCGACGGGCTGGAATTTACAGGTTCTGTATCTGACGGGGGAGAAACAGTCGCATGGTTTACAGCCGACCCGTTAAATCCTGTGTGTATCCCGATCGTTTTTACGCAAAAGGGAAAAGACACTTACTCTGTTGCAAATGACCCGAATAGCTTTCGTAAAGCGGACGCGTGCAATTTCCTGTGGCATTTCGGATATGCAATACACGTTGAAGACCATGAAATAGCCAAAATACAGATAATATCCGGCGGAAACACCGTCATACCTGTTACAGAATATCCTTTCAATACATATTGGGAATTTGACGGCGGCAGCTCCACAAGTATTTACTATCTCGACGAGAATGGAAATATTATTGAGCATGACTGAATTGGATTTAGGACAGAAATATTTTGAGGTATGAGATGCTTTCATTATACTTAAGCTTAGTCGATAACGAGGAACAGCGCACCCTCGTTGAACAGATTTATTCTGACTGTGAGCAGATAATGTACCGCACGGCGTACTCTATTCTGCATAACAAGCAGGACGCTGAGGACGCGGTACACGACGCTTTTTTGCGGATAGTTTCCGATATTGACAGGATAGCTTCGGTCGATCCCGGCAAACGCAGAAATTATGCGGTAATTGTTGCGAAAAATATTGCGATTGACCATTACAGAAAAAATAAAAAACAGGTGGACATCGAAGATGTTACGGAGTATGCGGACGAGGAGACCGATGTTGAACGCTCGGCTTTCGGTGAATATGATGCTGCGGCTCTGAACGAGGCTCTGTTAAGGCTGCCGGAGAACTATCGTGAGGCTCTTATAATGTATTACTACCATGATATGCCGCTCGAAAGCGTTGCCGGAACATTCGGAATAAGCTATGAGGCTGCAAAAGCGAAACTGTTCAGAGCGCGGAAGAAACTTTATGTACTGCTGAAAGAGGGTGAATAGCATGATCTGTGACACATTCTACGAAGCGCTTGCTATGCAGGCTGCCGCGGCAGAAGCGGCGATACCGGATATGCCGGAGCATAGATTTTCACTGCGCTATAAGCGGAAGAAAAAAGCGCTTATCAAAGCCTATGAGAAGTCAAAAGAACAGAGCAGCAGCTTTCTGAGTACCTTTCACAAGCTGCGGCTGCGGCAGAAGATACGGGTGGCAGTGCTGATAGTGCTGTCGGTGCTGCTGCTTACGGGTGCAGGCGTTTACATTACGCACCGTTTCGGAGATCTGACAGCCAGACAGTACGATACCCACACGATGATGTATGTTGAGGATCCGGAAGCTCCCGAGATCTTGCTTGAACACTTTGAACTCGGTTACGATTTGACCGGATATTCCAAAGAAATTATTTGTAATGATGAACGTGAGTATTGGGAGGTCTGGAAAAGTGCCGATAAAGGAATAAGCTTTTCTTACTGCACGAAGCACGGCATAGGAATGCGCATGAATACCGAGGGGAGCACTGTAAAATTCGTTGATATAAACGGATATGAAGCGTTTTATTATATTGCGCATGAAACCGTGCATTGTCTGACATGGGATAATGGGGATTATCTGTTTGAATTTGACTTTGCAGGTATCGACTATGAGACCGGAATAAAAATAGCTGAGTCGATCAGGAAAGTGTGAGGCGTTGTGAATAGAATAATACAAGGAGAACGGATATGACGATAAAAGTCAACATCAAACAACTCGGCAAAAAGAAAAACAAGATCGCGGGAGTGCCTTTCCCGCTTGAACACGAACCGCGCACAGTCCGTGAACTTATTCGCGAATGTGTTCATACCTGCGTCCGTCAGTACAACGAACGTGCAGCGAAAAGCGATAACCCCGACCCGCTGTCGGCAGAGCAGATAGCCGATATGAGCGAGATCGGCAAGATAGCGTTCGGCATCAACTACGGCGAAAAGCTGCCGGACGAGGAAAAGGCTGTCACAGACGCTTATCAGGCTTACGAGGACGGCTTGTTCCGGGTGTTCATTGGTGAAGATGAAGCGGGAGAGCTTGACAGCACGGTGAGCATAAGCGAGGGCAGCGAGGTGACATTCATTCGCCTTGTGATGCTTGCGGGAAGAATGTGGTAAGGAGGAACAGCAATGAAGCAGTTGTCAGCAGAGGAAAAGGCAAGGCTGAAAAAGCTCGGAGAAAAGTATCTTGAAAAACGCGGAAAGTTCAGACAGGACTGTTACAAAAAGCTGCCTGACGACGTAAAAGAGCTGATCGGAGATCACTGCAATTATTACTACGAGTTCCGGGTGGGCGGTGCGCTTTGCAAAAAGATGATCGCATATCTCTCGGAAAGTGAAAAGAACATGCCCTCGGAATTTATCGGAAAGCACGCCCCGGAGCTTTTCAACGGCTACATAAACCCGAAGCACAAGAAGCATTTTTTATATACAATAGACCACGTTCACGAGCGTATTTACGCGACGGGGTGGCAGCGGCGATCACTGCGTTCCCGCGACCCGATGATAGTTGCGAACTGTGTTATCAACGTTATTCGTGATTTCAAGGAATGGGACTCCGTGCCCGATGATATCTGCGATTATCTTGAAGACAACCTGACCGAAGAAGAACTCGGATATAAGCTTCGGGATACAAGCCTTCCTTACTGCTTTGACGATCTTGCAGCCGCCGAGATAGACTTCGGGAACGAGCGTCTTATCAGCCTGCTTACCGATTGCATAAACGGCGAGAATGACATTCCGCTCGATCGTCTGATGTTCCGTGCAATAGTCAAGAGCCACGACCGCGGACTGCACGAGCTTCTCGGCAGGCTTCTCTGTGCTGCGCGTTTGCAGGAGGGTCTGCGCCAGTCGATATGCGAGACAATGGACGAGGGTACGCCCGAAGCGTTCCTGTATCTGCTCGGCGTTATCAATGAGAACAACTTTATCCGCTTTTCATCTGTTAAGCGCGCGGTAGGCACATGGCTCGGATTTGCGGAGGAGGAGACCGTAAAGCTCGAACGTATCAGCGACAAGTCGATAGCTCTGATAAGCGACTGTCTCACCGACCCGGCAAAGCGGGAAGAATATCTGAACTCCGAGGACTCGATGAAAATTCACATCGGGCTGTGGTCACTGGGATTTTATGAGAGCCGTGACCTTGTGGAGAAGATACGCGAGATATCAAAACACGGTTCGCGGCACCAATTGCTGACCGCATCTTATACTGTTGGTCTGCTGAATGTTCTCAGCGGAAAGAGAGTCCTTATACAGTAGTTTTGCGGTTATCATGCACTCATACATTTCTTTTTTCAGCTTTCCGGTATTGTAGTGTCTGCCGAGACCTTTATTATGTACGAAGATGATATACAGTATTTCTGCAATAAGTATGTTTTTATCCATATCTTGCACCTCAGCTAAGGTTAAATGTGGTATAACCGTACTTCTGAATATCAATATGAAACTGAGCGAAATCCCTCTGATTATTCTTCTTTTCAAGCATTCCGGTCTTATCGAACACCACTCGTATATTGCTATTGCCGGTGAAGAACTCGACATACGGCGGGTCTGCAAGTGCGTTTCGTTCCCCTATACATTTTTCAGAGTAGTAATTGTTTCTTCCGATACAATAAAAAAATATTACTTGTTTTCCGTTTTTGAATGTTATTCCGTTCTCGTTCATTGAAATAATATCATAATAACTAATACATTCAGTCATTATATATTTTCTCCTCTTCTGTCAGGTAATGTAGTTTAAATTGATTGCTCTATACTCTGATATATCTTTTGTTGCTTGCGGTATCAAATTTTGACTCATACGGCAGAAAATCAATGCCTTTTAATCCGGAAGAACACACCTTTTCCATAAATACTTCTGTGCAATCGCCGTGGTTGAAAACGTCAGTTCCGTCCCAGGTGGATTCATCAAGCAATGTCGGGAATATGCCTTTCGGGTCGTACAACGGGAAGAATTCGCTGCTGTAAACATAATGACAGCATTTCTGACAAACAGAGCACTCTACTCCCATTTTTGCATAGTCAAGCTGTGCGCGTCCGGTTATCTGCATAAGATAGTATCTTTCCGGTATGCTGTCAAGTTTATTTCTTCTGCGGCTCACTAAAACAACATCGGAAAATAAGACCCCTTTAACAAAATTCTTTTCACAGAAATCTCTAAATGCCGCGGACACAACATACCATACATTAAACGAATGTATTATTCTGCCGCCGTATAGTATCATATCTGGAAGTGTACGGTGTGATGTGACGGTTTCACACTCAAAAACCGGTTTAATGCTGCTCCAGTCGACCAGATTGTCAGCTCCGCAAACATCACAGCTTGAATATTTTGCCTCATTGTAATTTAACATTTTTGTCACGCTTACATATTTTGAGGCGCAGGAGGGAGTAAAGTTGTAATATTTCATACAATTTATTTCCTTTCATCACATATTAAAAGTTGTATAACCATATACACTCAATTGAAATAATCTCTTATTTCGCTCATTCTCTCACTCTGCCGCACACCGAACGGACAGCGCTCATCACAATGCCCGCAGCCGATGCAGCTGCCTGCGTTTACCTCCAGTGTCCTGTAATGCTCGGCAGCGAGTGTATCTGCGGACTTTGCAAGGTCATAATACTTGTTGACAAGTCCGATGTCGATACCGACAGGACAAGGCTTGCAGTGGTTGCAGTAAACACATTTTCCGGAAGCTTCCGGCGGAGCGAATGTGCTGACTACCGAGTAATCGAGAGTATCTTCGGGTTGTTCATAATACGCGAGCAGCTTCTTTACTTCATCTTTGCTCTGCGCACCCGGAAGAACTGTAAGAACTCCGGGCTTGTCGAGGGAGTAGCGTATGCACTGGTATATCGTGAGAGCCTTGCCGAACGGAGATAATGCGGCATCAAGGAGCTGACCGCCGGAGAACGGCTTCATTACTGAGATACCTATGCCGTCTTTCTCACAGCGCTTGTATAACTCCGCACGCTCGTCCACACCGCCGTTTGCGTATTCTCCTTGACCGTAATCATAAGCAGGATTTACCGAGAACATCAGCATATCCACCTGCACATCGTCCATTATCTTCTGTATCACAGCCGGTGTGTGGGACGACAGCCCTATATGACGGACAACTCCCTGTTCGTGCAGGCGGAGGATATACTCATAAACGCCGTTTTTCCGGTATGTCTCCCAGTCCGAGAACTCGTCCTGACAATGGATAAAACCGTAGTCAATGTAGTCTGTGTGCAGTTCCCGCAGCTGTTTGTCAACTGAACGCTTTATCGTTTCAAGATCAAGTGACCAGCCATAGGTTCCGTTAGTGTAATCCGCACCGAAGTGTATCTGATAAAGGATATCCTTTCGGACATCTCTGAATGCTTCACCGTATATAGGAAAGCTCGCTCCGTCTCCCGCCGCGAGATCGTAGTAGTTGATGCCGCCCTCATAAGCGTATTGCAGTGCCTCGACAGCCTTCGCCATACCCGCCTCAAACATATATGCCGAGCCAAGTCCTATTTCGCTTATATTATCGCCTGTTCTGCGGTTTGTTCTGTATTTCATTTTTATGCACCTGCCCTTATTTTATAGAAATATTATATCACAATTGCTGTAAAATTGCAACATAGACACTTATCAAGTAATAAAATCTTGATTTGTGTGGTTTTTCTATTGCTATTTTTCTTGATTTGTGCAGTCAGCAATTTGTCAAATGACAATATAATGTATCTGCTGCTGTATATGGCAGGATCGTTGTTATTAAGAGGTGTGATGCCGAAACAAAAGCTCATTATAGCTGACAAAAGTAACTTTATCATAAAAATCAAAGCACTGCTATACCTGAATTCCACAAACACTTCCTTGAAATCTGCATATAAGTACGCTATAATAATATTAACAAA
>JAFVBZ010000253.1 GCA_017479645.1 Ruminiclostridium sp.
AGGACAAGTACACAAACGGTCATTCCGTCCGCGTGGCGAAATATTCACGCATGATTGCCGAGAAAATGGGGCTGTCGGCGGAAATGTGTGAGAATATCTACTATATGGGGCTTCTCCACGACATAGGAAAGATAGGCGTACCGAATGAGATAATCAATAAGCCCGCAAAGCTGACAGACGAGGAATATGATGTCATCAAGACACACCCCGGCATCGGATACGGCATACTGTCAGAAATAAAGAGCCGACCTGATCTTGCAACAGGCGCTCTCTGGCACCATGAACGATATGACGGCAAGGGCTATCCCGAGCATAAGGCCGGCGAGGATATACCGTTGGAAGCTCGCATAATCGCTGTTGCGGACACCTACGACGCGATGACATCAAACCGTAGCTACCGTCAGTATCTTCCGCAGGAGAAAGTCCGTTCGGAGATTGAGAACAACATCGGCACACAGTTCGACCCCGAAGCCGCAAGGTGTATGATAGCCATAATCGACGAGGATAAGGAGTATGTGCTGCATGAAACGTGAGGAAGCGGTAATATTGTTATCTTCGCGTCATACCACATACGAAAACAGAACCTGCACCTCTACCGAATAGTAGAACTGTGCAGAACGACGGGCATAATACACCCTATATATATATAGATAACAATAATATGGCAAGTATTATATACCATATTATACGCTAAAGATTAAGGGTTTTTGTTCAAAATTGCCAATATTGCGGGCGCTTCTATTAATTGTCCCATAAACGACACAGATGAAAAAATATTTTTCAAAACCTCTTGACAAGATTCACGTCATGGTGTAGAATATCTTACAAGCACGAACAGGCAACACGAACAGACAATCAATTGCCTCGTGCAGTCCCACAGTCGCGGAGGTCAAGTCGATGAGACCGTTATCTGTCAAATGTCAGATCTGCAACTTCCGGCTGTTCGACATCAGACCGGAAACAGCTCCTCACGGAGTTATCTCTATCAAATGCAAAGGCTGCGGAAGAATATCGGATATTGACATAGCAGAATATGCGAAGAATCCGCCGCAGAAGATTGATAGAACAAATACCTCAAAGGAAAACGACTGAGTTTTATCCTAAAAATAAATTACCCATCAGCGGTACGAGCCACGGGTCCGTGACAGGCATTGCGACCTGCCCAACGAGTCACCACATAGCCGAACACTGAACGCCAAGAAAACGCACAGGACACGATGTCCTGAAGAAGTTTTTCAAAGGCGCGCACGACGCGCGCACACCAAGAAAACTTCGCGAGTCTTGGCAGTTCTTTGTTCGGCTATTTTTATTTTCTATCGTATTATTCCGGTATCATATAAACGTGAGACTGAAATGAGACAAAATTGAGACTAAAATGAGACTTGTTTGATACTGACATTTCATTTTATATATGATACAATAGAAAAAAGTCGGTAATGTGATACCGACTTCACCATAACGGTCAAGTAAGCGAAAGCGCTTTTGATAAAGGAGTCTGATCAACTCCATACTTGAAAACACGAACAAACAGGAAGAAATAAAAATGCAGAAAAAGAAAGTATTGACGATCAAGGAAGCTGCACAGCTTATCGACGGGATCAATGAATTCCGCATCAGAACTATGTGCAAGACCGGCGAACTCCGTGCATTCAAGGCGGGACGAAAGTACCTGATTGCTGAGAGTGACTTGTACGAGACTGTTTTCGGAAAGGAATTTGCAGAAGAGGAGACTGGCGGTGCAGCATAAGAGATTATGCGGAACTCAGGAAGGCTGGCACCTTGACAACTGAATATCAATAATCATCGTCAAGACCTGCAATAATCGCAAATTATTTTACAGAAATATTCTTGATGACCCAATGTCCGACACGAACATTTCCGGAGAAAAACAGCTGATTAACACAGGTCTTGAAATGATGAAAAATACAGAAATGGAGGCTTTTTATGAAAACAGGACTGAAAAAGAAAGAGAAGTTCACACGCATCTATTTCAACGAAAGCAGCAGCACCGTTGACATCTTCACGCACAACTCCGCGCTGAAACGCAGGCTCCGCGAATACTGCGGGAAATATCCGGACGCGGCGCATCTGATACAGGAGGACGAGTTCGGCGGTGCGCAGTACGAAATTGCAAAAGGGCGATTCTCCGTCAGGCTCACGGCTCCGTATTCCGACGAGCGCCGCAGAAATGCCCGCAGTCTTGCAATCAGAAACAACAACGCTGAAAGACTTAACGGAGGTAAAGCATGAGCGAGATAAACAATATGCAAACTCAGGAAACTGAACAAGTTGTTATGCCCGGTAACAGCATCGCCAAAGAAGCTGCCGATACCACGGGCGAGCCTTCACAGCCGGCATGGCTCATTAACTCAAAAAAGATCAACGAGCCGATGTTCTGCGCTGCGTTTTTGGAAAATCACGCGCTCCGCTGCATCAACGGCCGCTTCATCGGCTATGACGGAGTTGTCGATGACAGTATCATCGAAACGGAGATATACAGCATTATAAGACCGTTCGTTGACAGCAATATTTCGCGAAGAATTAAGCAGCTACTCGGTGCGCTGAAACTCGAATCGCATTCCGCAGAGTTCGTTCCTGACAGCAGTATCATTCATTTGCAGAACGAAACATATTATCTCGCGGACGGGTTTACCGAGAACAAGACGTATTGTTTCAACCGTCTGAATGTCGCGTACAACTCAACCACACCGGAGCCGTCCGTATTCAGGAAATTCCTCGGCGATCTGTTCTATGAGGAAGATATCCCGGCTGTGCAGGAATGGCTCGGATACTGCCTGACTTCCAGCACAAAGGCGCAGAAAATGCTTACTATCATCGGCAACGGCGGCGAAGGGAAGTCGCGTATAGGCGTACTGCTGAAAGATATTTTCGGGGACGGAATGATCTCCGGCGGACTACATCATCTGGAGAACAACCGCTTTGCACAAGCGAATCTCGAAAACCGATATTTATTTCTGGACGACGATTTAAAAATCGAAGCTCTCGGACAGACGAACAAGCTGAAACAGATAGTCACGAACGAGGGCAAGCTGATGATTGAGCGTAAGGGAATACAGGCGTACCCGGCGCTGATTTATTCCAAGATCATGGCGTTCGGCAACGGCACGCTCACAGCTCTGAATGATATGACGGATGCGTTCTTCCGCAGGCAAATTATTATCACAACACGCCCGAAACCGGAGGGTAGAATTGATGATCCGTTCATTGCGGAAAAGATGATCGCAGAAAAGGAAGGCATACTGCTCTGGGCTATCGAAGGTTTGAAAAGACTGGTCGCCAACGATTACAACTTCACTCTCAGCGAACGGACGAAAGAAAATCTCCGAAAGAGCATGGAGGACAACTGCAACATTATTCCGTTCCTGAAGTCGGAGGACTGGATCGCGTTCGTTCCTGATGCTTTCACATCGACCCGCGAGCTCTACGATCATTATGATTACTGGTGCAAGGAAAACTGTGAGCCGCCCATGCAGCCGCGGGCATTCAGCGGATATCTGAATCAGAATGTCGATAAGTTCAGGATAAGACCGGACACTCACGGAATAAACTCCAACGGAAGACGAGCACGCGGATATCGTGGAATAATGAAAAAAGTATCGTGACCGCACAGAGCCTGCACGGATCACGCACAGAACGGGATGATTCGCAAACGGCTTGGTTAAGCTGTCGGCACACTTGCACAGATGTTTTGGCAGAAATCCTATAAACTTTTTCGGAGTTACGGGAACAAATATTCAGGGTTAGAAAAAATTATTCAGGAATAGCGTGTTTTTATCTGTGCATCTGTGCCGGAAGTCTGCAAATGGCTTTGTTAAGCGAAAAGATAACGCACACTTCTGTCTTTGGAAGTGTGCGCGTTCTGTGCAATATGCGTGCAAAACACGGAGGGACATTTATGAAAGACGTTACGAAAATGACCGATGAAGAATCGTCTGCTTATTTCGCTGACCTTGACCGGAAGATCGACGAGACTAATGAAAAAATCGAGTATTGCCGCAAGAAACGCGCTCAGCTTGAACATCAGATCTCCACGATCGAAACAAGGATCAGAAATGATGCCGAGAAGAAAAGAACGCACCGACTGATCGTGCGCGGCGCTATTCTCGAAAGCCTGATTCCGGATGCGGAGATGCGTACCGATGATGAAATAAAACATCTGCTCATCTCAATGATCGGAACGCTGCCGGAAAAGCTCCGAGCCGAATATTTTGGTAATAATTCTTTGAATGAAGATGTCAAAAATTCTTGAAAAAGCAGTCACGGAATCCATTAGCCCGGGGCTAATGGCGCACTTATATACCACAGCTGTAGTAT
>JAFVBZ010000254.1 GCA_017479645.1 Ruminiclostridium sp.
CCGGAAGCCTGTGCAGCATCACTCTCCCCTGCATCTTCACCTTCTGTGGAATCTGCCGGTACTGTTGTATCTTCGGAAGCCGCAGTAGGCAGTGTTTCCGCATTGACCTCATCGTCAGTTGACTTCTTTGCCTTTACGGTTTTCTTGGTAGTAGTGCTTTCTTCGGGAACCTCCGGTTCTATTTTAATGATCTTTATGGAATCAATGATTATGGACTGGAGCGGTTTAGACGGCATATCCTGCTTATCATCCGATTTATTGCCGGATACGACTTCAACAGAAGTAATAGCCTTGAGCACATCAAAGCCGTCGATGACCTGTCCGAACACTGTGCTTGTACCGTCAAGATCGTAGAGACCGCCTACGCGTTTATATTTCTCCTTAACCTCTTCGGGGATAGCCTTAAGCTTATCGAGGTATTCCTGGTATTTTTTCTTGTCTTCTTCGAGGAGTCTTGCCGAGATCTCCTCATTGCCGAGCTGTTCGCTCAGCTTATCTATAACAGCATCGATATCCTGGGGCTTGTCGTTGTCAACGATGTAGAACTGCGCATAGCAGCCCTTTTTGGAAGCGGCAAGGCACAGCGCACCGTAGAAGTTGAAGGTTACCGGAGATGTCTCAACGGGTATGTAAAGCGAATCCGGGACTTTTCCGTCGCTTCCGTCGCCGTTCAGCGAACCGCCCTGGATAACATACTCGTCGATAACGCGGTGAATGGTGGTGCCGTCATAATAGCCGCGGTCTGCATATTCAACGAAACGGTCAACTGCATTCGGAGCTGCCCCGTGGAACAGCTTCGCCGTAATATCGCCGTAATCCCGCACGCTGATAACCGCGTACATATCGTTCTCTTCCAGCGCAACTTCACCGAGATTGCCCACAACAGGCTCTTCTCCGCAAGCCGCAGCCGTCATTATCATAGCCGCAGCAAGTATCGCCGCAGGCGCCCTTTTCAGTGTTCTTATCATAACTCATCATCTCCGTCAGAGATTGTCACTCGCGCTCGAGAAGGTCGCGCACGGCGCTCGAGACTTGGGGGAAACCTTTCTGAAGAAAGGTTCTCCCCCAAACCCCTTTCCAAAGACTTTTAATCGCTCCGCACTTAAGGGAGAATGTATTCAGATCCTTTTATGAAAAGTCTCAAAGCTCGTCACGATTCTGATTTGTCGTCGAAGACAAAGCAGGACGCTTTGTGTTTGTCCCCGAAACGCCGCAAGGAGGCGGCGATAAAAGGGACAGACACGACACACAATAATTATTCATTATTCATTTTTCATTAATTCCGCGCGGTACTCCCCTATAGTCACTTTATTGATGTAAATAGGCTCAACCGGGATCGAAAGATTTCCGCTTACCTCGGCATTGCATATCTTCTCTATAACATCAAACCCGTCAATCGTCTGCGCAAACACCGTGTAAGCGCCGCAGAAGTCGATTATAACGCCCTTTTCAACGAACGCGTCAATGAGACTGTCGGGAAGAAGCGGTTCGTCATTCTCATTCTTGAAATTGTGCAGATCGGTGATCTCCTGCTCCGAAAGAGGGCGCTGATTGAGAACCATAAAACGGCTGTCTCCGGAACCGGTATATCCGCTGAACGAGCAGATAGCGCCTTTAAACGGCCACAGATCAACCGAATACTCATTCTCTATCGGCTTTCCGTCATCGGTAAAACCGGAATTTCTCGATTCGTCATACGCACCGGACATAAATATCGACTTGTCGATAATGCAGTAAATATCCTTGCCGTTGTAGTAGCCCTCATTCGCACGATTCACGAAGTTACGCACAGTGTTTGGCGCGTATTCGGGATAAAGAACAGCGGTTATGGTTCCGGCAGTCGTTTCGATAACCGCAGTCTGCTGTCCTTCTTTCGGCTCCTCAAGCTGCACGAGATGCATATTGGCGTAGTCGTATGTGAACAGCGGGTTCTTGGTCATTCCGTCGGTATTTCCGAACAGCGAACACCCCGAGATCAGCATCGTTCCGGCAAGTGCGGCGCAGGCGAATATCTTTTTCAGCATACCGTCACGCCTTTCTGATGACAGTACCCTGTCTCGTTTCCTCAACGATGTAGCCGAGATCGGTGATCTGCTTTCTGAGCTCGTCCGCAAGCGCGAAATCCTTCGCTTTTCTCGCAGCCGCGCGCTTTTCTGCAAGTTCCGCTATCTCTGCAGGCAGTTCCCCGCCCTCCTTCTTCTCGGAGAGCTTTTCAGCCTCCTTTACAAGTCCGAGCGACAGCACAGTGTCAAAGTCCTCTATAAGTTTCAGCTTGGTAGCATTGTCCGCGTCGGATTTGAGAACATCGTATATCGCAGTAACTGCCTGTGCGGTGTTGAGATCATTGTCAAGTGCTTCCGTGAATGCGCCTTTAAGCTCCGCATACTTTGCTTCGTTCACGCTGCCGCCCTTGCCGTCAAGTATCTGTGCAACACGCGCCGCCAGCTTCTTGTACGCCTCAGCCGCGTTATCAAGGTTCTCCCATGTAAATACAAGGTTCTTGCGGTAGTGGGACTGGAGGCAGAAGAAACGGTATGCGAGCGGATCATAGCCTTTCTCCTCAAGCAGCGAAACGGTAAGGAACTCGCCCTTCGACTTGCTCATCTTGCCGTCGTTGGTGTTGAGGTGGTGAACGTGGAACCAGTATTTGCACCACTCATGACCGAGGAACGCTTCACTCTGCGCTATCTCGTTGGTGTGATGCGGGAACTGGTTGTCGATGCCGCCGCAGTGCAGATCGAGGTATTCCCCGAGGTGCTTCATGCTTATGCAGGAGCATTCGATATGCCAGCCGGGGTAGCCTACGCCCCACGGGCTGTCCCATTTGAGTTCCTGGTCTTCAAACTTGGACTTCGTGAACCAGAGAACGAAATCAGCCTTATTGCGCTTGTTCTCGTCTGCTTCAACGCCGTCACGGACGCCGACTGCAAGATCCTCCTCGGTGAAGTCGTTGAATACATAGTATTTATCAAGCTTTGATGTATCGAAGTAGATGTTTCCCCCTGCCTCGTAGGCATAACCCTTTTCGATGAGGGAGGAGATCACCTTTATAAACTCGTCGATGCAGCCGGTAGCCGGCTCAACAACGTCCGGAGTTTTAATGCCGAGCTTTGCGCAGTCGGCAAAGAATGCGTCGGTATAGAATTTTGCAATCTCCATAACGGTCTTGTGCTCCCGCTTTGCGCCTTTGAGCATCTTGTCGTCGCCGGTATCGCCGTCACTGGTCAGGTGTCCTACATCGGTTATGTTCATTACGCGGGTAACGTCAAATCCGGTAAAGCGGAGATACTTTTCAAGCACATCCTCCATGATGTAGGTGCGCAGATTGCCGATATGGGCATAATGATACACCGTGGGACCGCAGGTGTACATTTTCACCTTTCCCTCGGTGTAAGGTATGAACTCTTCTTTTGTTCTTGAAGCTGAATTGTAGATATACATTATACATTTTCCTTTCGGATATATTTATTTAACAAAATAGTAACAGATTATAATAAGCGCCAGCGAGCCGAACATTATTATCCAGTTGCGCGTCATTGTCCGCTTCATGCGCTTTTTGGATTCCTCGGGATCGTACTTCTTCTTATACATTCCTGTTTCTCCTGTACGCGAGATAGCTCTCAAGTATGATCGCTGCGGCTGCCGAATCAATCACAGCCTTGCGCTTCCTGCCGCGCTTGTTGAGTTCGTTCATGATCTCATGCGCCGTTACAGTCGAGCTTCTCTCGTCCCACATCTCAACCGGGATATCGAGCCGCGCCCGAAGCAGTTCCGCGAACTCACAGCACTTCTCGCTTCTCGGTCCTTTTGTGCCGTTCATATTTATCGGGTTGCCGACCACGGCGAGTTCCGCGCCGAGCTCTTTTATCTTATCCGCGACTTTGTCCGCGCAAACCTCGAACCGCTTCTCGTCTATTATGCACACGGGGGTTGCTATCATCTCAAGCCTGTCGCATTCCGCAATGCCGGTGTGGCTGTCACCGAAATCTACCGAAACTATTTTCATATATCTCCTTTTATGTATGCGCCCAGAGATCAGCCTTATCGGGATCAAACCGCACGCGTATCACCTGCGTGTCATATTCGCTTGTGCAGACGTGAACGTTCTCGTTCGAGGGTTCTGCAAAATACGGAGGCTCCTTTGTCTCAAAGTTTCCTTCTACCGCTTCCTGTATCCGCAGATCGGTAAGGTACAGACCGAGCTTCGAGACCCCGTCGTAAACGCTGTCGTCGTACATCATAAATTTGCCCTGAACCGCCGCGTACTCCGCGTAGCCTGCTTTTTCTTCAGTATCAACCTCGGTGCCGCCGCTCGGACAACGCAGATAGATGAACTCGTTGTCCGTCCACCACTGTTCCGACGGATCATCGTAGAACTCCCAGCCGTGCACACCGCTGTGGCACCAGTAACCGTCTGTGAAAGTGTTCATCGGCGAGAACCACAGCGCTCCGCCGTCCACTATATCACCGCAGCGAAAGCCGTTGTTGAGAATGCGCACAAGTCCTCCGTGAAACTTGCTGTAGCCGAGAACTATGACCGCTTCGCCGTTATCCGCCTTCATTTCACCGAAATAGCGTATCTGGCAGTAATCGTCGGCGTGAATGAGCTGTCCGCTTGTCTGAAGCTCCGTTATAAGCTCGCCGGCAGCGTCCGTTTCAACGGTCTCGATATCCCCGTCCCACTCGTCCGGTTCATCGGTCTGCTCCACGCTCGTTTTGCCGGAAACGGAAATCTCCTCCGTATTTGTCGTTGTCACGCTGACAGGCGGTGTTGACTCTGTCTTTTGCTCTGTCCCCCCGCATCCGGCGCACAGCAGCACCGACAGCATCAATGCCGTCAGATGTTTTTCTTTCATTTTATCTTCTCCCGTGAACACTTCTTTGTCTATATCTTTAGGTATTGCCTTTACTCTTTATACGCGTCAGCCACCGCTTTTGCCACGGTATCCGCTACCCGCTTGTCAAGCGGGCTCGCGATGATGTTCTCCGGGGTTATCTCATTATCCGGGATAATCGACGCAATAGCATAAGCCGCCGCGCGCTTCATTTCCTCGGTTATGCGTTTTGCCTGCACTGAAAGAGCGCCCTTGAACAGTCCGGGGAACACAAGGACGTTGTTTATCTGATTCGGGAAGTCGCTTCTGCCTGTGCCGACGATGAACGCACCGGCTTCCTTTGCCTTGTCGGGCATTATCTCCGGTGTCGGATTCGCCATTGCGAATACGATCGGCTTTTCTGCCATGCTCTGCACCATTTCTTCCGAAACGAGGTCAGGGCGGGAAACGCCGATGAACGCGTCCGCGCCTTTCATTGCGTCGGCGAGCTTACCCTTGCGACAGTTCTTGTTTGACTTGTTCTTTATGTCTTCATGAGCGGGATTGTCATAGCTGTCATCGCGGTTGATTATGCCGCAGAGATCTACCATTATCAGATCACCTATGCCGAGACTGAGCAGGAATGTGCCAATCGCGATGCCTGCCGCACCTGCGCCGTTTATTACGACTGTCATATCCGAAAGCTTCTTGCCGGCGCACTTTGCCGCGTTTATCAGCGCCGCGCCGACTACGACCGCAGTTCCGTGCTGATCGTCGTGGAATACCGGGATATCCAGCTTCTCTTTCAGCTTCCGCTCGATCTCGAAACAGCGCGGAGCCGCGATATCTTCAAGGTTGATGCCGCCGAAGCTGTCGGACAGCAGTTCTATCGTATGAACGATCTCGTCAACGTCCTTGCTCTTTATGCAGAGCGGGAATGCGTCAACCCCCGCGAACTCCTTGAACAGGCAGCATTTTCCCTCCATTACCGGCATACCGGCAAGTCCGCCGATATCTCCGAGACCGAGCACCGCCGTACCGTCGGTAATAACTGCGACAATGTTCTTTCTGCGGGTGAGCTTGTATGACAGCGACGGGTCTTTCCGGATCTCAAGGCAAGCCTGCGCAACGCCGGGAGTATATGCGAGGGACAGATCCTCTCTTGTATTTATCGGCGCACGGGAAATGACCTCGATCTTACCCTGCCATTCGTAGTGCTTCTTGAGTGCTTCTTCTTTGATATCCACCTTTTTTCAATGCACAATGCACAATTCACAATGCACAATTATGGTATCGCCTTCGGCGATGATCATAAAAGGGTAAATTGACTATCGTGCTTCTCCTTTCTCACTTCTGTTCAAAAATCCTTTTAACTATTGCAGTCAAGATCCTGATGATCTCCTTGCAATCGTTGTAAATACTTTCATAATGTTCTTTTTCTATATAATCGGTTTTATATAAAAGTTCGAGCCAATACTCGGTCTCACATGCTTCTTTCAGAGCAATGTTCATTTTTGCTCCGAAATCCGCTCTGCTCTGTCCTCTTATTGCTTCCCTGACATTTGCACCTATGCTTGTTCCGCTGCGAAGGATCTGCTTTGACATAACATATTCACTTTTTTCAGCGCACAAATACTTATACAGATTAACGATCCGCACAGCAAATTCCATACTTTTTTCAACAATAATGTTATTATCCGTCATTCAAATAAGCGCGAAGCGCCTCCATAATTGTGAATTGTGCATTGTGAATTGTGCATTCACACATTAAGGTGTTCTCCGCGGGTGATGATCGCTCTCACCGACTGCTCCGGGGTGAACTTATAGCCGAGGGAGATAGCATAGTGATTGTAGAAGCCGTGGAAATCAGAACCTCCCGTCGGCAGCAGTCCGTACTGCTGGCACATATCGAGAAGCTGCTCTTCCTCGGTCTCGTCGGCGCTCTCGTGATAGACCTCGATGCCGTCGATCTTGCCCTGCGCGGCAAGCTCCTCGATAAGCTCGAAGCTGTTATACACTTTCGGGTGCGCGATAACGGCAGTACCGCCTGCGGAACGTATAAGCTCCAAAGCAAAGCGCACATCCGGATTGTGTTCCGTCTCCTTGCGAACTTCTTCTGCGCAGAGACCGGTCTGTGCATTGAACAGCTTGTCATACACATCGCCGTACAGGTCTGTGGTATATCCATAGTCCATGAGTGCGTGCATTATATGGCACTTGTATATCGTCTTTCCTCCGGCTGCATATCGCAGAATGTTCTCGAAAGCGATCGGGTACTGTTCAATGACCTTCAGCGCCATTTCCTTGCCCCTGCGCTTTCTTGCCTCTGTGGTGCGCAGGCAGAGCCCTTCGAGTCTGTCCGGCTTATGGGGCATATAGCAGAGGATATGCACCTTTCTGCCGCGTGTGCCGTCAACGGCGGATATCTCCACAGCCGGCAGCACTCTGATGCCGTAACGCTGACCGAGTATCACAGCGCGGGCGGTAGATGCAAGGCTGTCGTGATCGGTTATCGAGAGAACGTCGATATTGTTGCGCTTAGCCTGCGCTATGACTTCCTCGATACCGAGTGAACCGTTCGATAAAGTGGTGTGACAATGTAAATCTGCTCTCATGACAATTCTCCTGTTTTCCAATCCTTTCGTGTAAACTTACCCGCCATGCTCTGCGAAGCAAATCGGAGACAGCGCAGGGCGGATATATCCGACTGCGGCACGGTGCCGCATAATTACTTGATAACTTTTCCTTTTGTCTTTACTTTCACAGCCGCGCCGTGAGTACGGGCGGACTTTTTCTCCTTCGGGATCTCTGTCGGCTCCTCGAAGCCTCCTCTGTCCTCGAAAACCGCTTCCTCTTCCGTATCATAGCGTGAGTATTCGGGATTTTTCTCGCCCTTTGACTCATAGAAGGGGTCAATGATGAACTTCTGTATCACCGGGTACGCGCAGAATGTGGCGATGAAATTGAGCCACGCAAAGGGCAGTACCGGCAGGAGCAGCATAGAGTACGGAAATCCGAGCATCATCAGCGCGATGATCGCAAACCACGCGAAGAATGCGGCGAAACTTCTCTTGAAGCCTACAACCATGAGAATGAACGAGTTCTTGATTATCTGCGGGAGTTTAAGGTTGAGGGCGACTATCTGCGGATAGATGTAGAAGTGCATCATTATCACGAAAAAGCCCATTGCCACCGACAGCGCAAGTATTATCTTCGTCTGCATGTCGGAAGTGTTCTGCAAAGCCGCGGAGTAGAAGTTCAGGTTATATGCGAGTATGAATATCAGTCCGAGGTCTATGATGCCGACGATAAGGGACTGTTTGAAATTCTTCTTGAAAGCTTCAAAGAACTCATGGAACACGAATATCGGTTCCCCTATCACGAATTTGCGCATAAGCTGGGTCATTGCCGCTGTTGCGGGTCCGAATGTGACCACGGGAATGCAGAAAAGAACGTATATAAGATTGATCTGGAAGAACTTCCAGAACTTTTCACCGAATATCTCCCAGAACAGAAAGAAGGCTTTTTTCTTAGGTCCGCCCTTCTGAACGCCACTTCCTGTTTTTCTGTAATTATATAAGCCGAATGCCATAAATACCCTTCCACAAACACGGCTCTTGCCGCAGAAAATAAAATACCAATCATATTATACTACATTTCGTCACATTTTGCAAGCATTTTTTTGCTTTTTTACGAATACGGCGGGCTGATACACGGATCATTTCAAAAAAGAACGATAATAATTGACATTTCGGGTAAAATATGTTATTATGTATATACTTGTAATTCTGTACCGGGAGAGTGGTGGATAAGCTTTGTTTGAACGGCTCGAATATCTGCGCGAAAAATCAAACAAGCTCCCCTTGCGTCCCGGAGTATATCAGATGAAGGACAAGTCCGGCAAGATAATCTATATCGGCAAGGCAAAGCTGTTAAAGAACCGCGTGACTTCCTATTTTCATGCTGTGGAAGCGCATAACGCAAAGACCTATAAGCTCGTGTCGGTGATCTATGATTTCGATTTTATCGTATGCGATACCGAGCTGGACGCGCTGGTTCTTGAAGCAAGCCTCATCAAGCTTCATTCGCCGAAGTACAATATCCTGCTGAAGGACGACAAGGGCTTCAGCTATTTCCGCATAACCGGCGGAGATTATCCGCGGATATGCCATTCCTTCAAGAACGACGATCCCGCTTCCGCATACATCGGTCCGTATATGAGCGCGTGGACGGTCAAGCAGACCTGTGAGGAGTGCAATAAAATATTCATGCTCCCCACCTGCAATAAAGAGTTCCCCCGCGATTTCGGCAAGGAGCGCCCCTGCCTCAACTACCACATCAAGCGCTGCATGGGCGTGTGCAAGGGCAATATCTCCCCGGAAGAATACGGCGGTATCATCAGACAGGCTGTCGATTACATCAGAAACGGCAGCAAGGACAGTGTTGAGCGGCTCACCGAGGAAATGAACGCGGCGGCGGAAGCACTCGAATTTGAGAAGGCGGCAAAGCTCCGTGACAGGATCGCCGCAATAGAACGCGCCGCGAACGTGCAGTCAATACGCTCGGAACGGGATATAAGCTGCGATGTGTTTGCCCTTTCGCACAACACGGGACTTACGGCGGCTGCCGTGGTCAAGTACAGGAACGGTCAGCTCATCGACAAGGAAAACTACTTCATCGGAGATGAGGGCGAGCCGGAATTTATGCGCTCGGAGTTCCTTATGCGCTATTACGAGAACGGCAGAGAGATACCGAAGCTGATACTGCTGGACGGCGATACCGAGGACAACGGACTGCTGGAGGAATACTTCCGCGGCATTTCCGGTCACAAGGTGTCGATAAATGTTCCGAAACGGGGCGAGAACCTTGTTCTCTCAACGCTTGCCAAGAGCAATGCGGACGAGTATCTCGCGCTCCGGGTTGGACGGACAAGCCGTGAGATAACCGCGCTCCAGGATCTCCAGAAACTTCTCGGGCTGAAGAAGATACCCGAACTGATCGAAAGCTACGATATATCCAATATGGGCGAACAGACACGCGTTGCGGGTATGATAACATATAAGAACGGCAGACCGTACAAGGCGGGCTACCGAAGATTCAACATCAAGGACGTTGCCGGTATAGATGACTACGCCTGTATGCAGGAAGTCCTCCGCAGACGCTTCACCCATTACCTCGACGGCGACGAAAGCTTCTCCGAGCGCCCCGATCTTATCCTGCTGGACGGCGGAAAGGGTCATGTGGCGGCAGTTCGGGAAGTGTTCGATGAAATGGGCATAGATGTGCCGCTGTTCGGACTCGTCAAAGACGACAAGCACCGCACCCGCGCGATAGCTGCGGACGGCGGCGAGATACAGGTGAACGCGAACCGCAACCTGTTCAGACTGCTGACAGAGATACAGGACGAGGTACACCGCTACTCGATCAACTATCAGCGCAAGAAGCACAAGATGACGCAGTACGAACTTGATCTCACCAAAGTGAACGGCATCGGCGAGAAAAAAGCGCTGGCACTTCTTAAAGAATACAAGACAAAACAGGGCATAAAAGCCGCCACAGTCGAACAGCTGATGCAGACCGCAAAGATCAGCAGAGAGACTGCAGAAGAGTTGTATGTCTTTGTACAGGACGCATTCTGACATATTACCGATAATAGAAGACCGAAAGGATAAGTTATGAGAGTTATTACGGGAAAAGCCCGTGGAATGAAGCTCAGGTCGCTGGAAGGCACCGACGTTATAAGACCCACTGCCGACGCGGTAAAGGAAGCTATGTTCAGCATCGTGCAGTTCGATCTCGATGAGGACAGCGTAGTGCTCGATCTCTTTGCCGGCTCCGGTCAGCTCGGTATCGAAGCACTCAGTCGGGGTGCAAAAAAGGCTTACTTCGTTGACAGCAGCCGTGAGTCGATAGCGGTGATACGGGAAAACCTTGCACACACGAAGCTTGAAGACCAGGCGCAGGTCATTAATATGCCCAATTCCGCATTTTTGCGCACCGCACGGGAAAAGATAGATATAGCATTCCTCGATCCGCCTTACGGAAAAGACCTGATAAAGCGCTCGCTCCCTGCACTCACGGAAATAATGAGCGAAAACGGCATAATCGTCTGCGAACATGAGAAGGAATGCAGGCTCCCCGAGGAGGAGAACGGATTTGTGATATCCGGAAAATACAGATACGGAAAGATCGCCCTCACCGTTTACAAGCGGAAAGAGAGCGAGGAAACGGAGACTGAATGAAGAAAGCAATTTATCCGGGAAGCTTCGATCCCGTGACCAACGGTCATTACGAGATAATCAAACGCGCGTCGGGTATGTTCGACCGCCTCATAGTGCTGATCTCGGTAAATCCGAACAAGCACTCCAGCTTTACTGTCGAAGAACGCGCAGACCTGTTAAGGCGCGTGTGCTACGATATACCTAATGTACAGATAGACAGCTGCAGCGGACTTATCGTTGACTATTTCAAGGAGCATGACTGCGACATTATCGTAAAGGGACTGCGCGCAATGTCCGATTTCGAGACAGAGTTCCAGATGGCGCATGTCAACAAGCATCTCTGCCCCCGTGCGGAGACGGTATTCCTGTGCGCAGACAACGAGAACACATACCTGTCATCGAGCATGGTCAAACAGATAGCGGTATTCGGAGGCGATATCTCGCCTTTCGTACCCGAATCTATCAAAGAAGATATAATGAAAAGACTTGATACAACAAAGACAAACGGAGGAACACAGAAATGAGTATTGATGAAATTCTTGAAATGATGGACGATATGCTGGACAAGGCGGTTAATATGCCGTTTTCGAGCAAGAAGTCGCTGATCGACGTTGACAAGATGCGCGAGCTTATCGACGAGATACGTCTCAATATGCCGCGCGAGATAAAGCAGGCACATGACCTTGTAAATGACCGCAAGACCATACTCAACGACGCAAAGAATGAAGCTGCATCTATCGTTCAGCGTGCCGAACAGCGTGCAGCCGCAATGGTAGCACAGCAGGAGATCGTGCGCCAGGCTACCGCAAAGGCGAACGAGATCAATGCGGCAGCGCAGGAGCAGACCAAGGAACTGCGCGACATGACCAACAAGTACGTTGACAATATGCTCACCAAGATCGAGGAGCTTCTCTCCAACGACATTATCGACGTCAAGAAAGCCCGCAGTGCATTAAAGAATACGATCAAGTGAACCGGTGAATAAGATAGCCTGCTGATTATTAATTCTCAATTAAAAAAGTCCTCCTTTCGGAGGACTTTTTTTGACATCATTCTATCAGAATAACTGATTGTAGAGAACTCCGCTCAGTGCGGAAGCATTGGAGCTGGCGACAGTACCCGATTTGGTATAAGTGCTGTTCGCGTCAAGATAGGCTGCGGTCTGTGCATACGCATTGATCGCATTTGCCTGCTCGGACATGAAGCTTGCGTAGGAATTCTTCTTGCCGAAGATCTCCTCACGGGCTTCTGCGCTCGAATTGCTGAAAGTATCCTTATCAATGGAAAGCTTGCCGTCGTTTCCTACGGAAATGCCGACTTTAGCAAGTTTATTGGAGTAAGCGCTGGTCATCTTCGCAACAAACTCGGATTTGCCGGAAACTGTGGAGTTGCCGGATCCTCTGGTTGAAGAGTAAAGCTCATTGTAGCTGTCAACAAAGGACTGTGCAGCGGAAAGTGCCTTCTCGTTGTCAACCTCGCCTGTTTTGGCGTCCTCCTTGAACGCGGACTCGAGATTCGATACCGCAGTCTTAAGGTTGGAAGAATACGTCTTGAGCTTGTCGTTGTTTGCAGCGGAATACGCGGTCGAAGACGATGTCTTCTTGTTTGTATTCTCAAGCTTGCTCGCAGCCTCCTTTGCGGAGTCGGCAGCGTTCGACTTCTGCATTGCGAAGTAGGACTTGTAGAGATTCTTGCTTACGCGGAAATCACTCCATTGATTAAGAACGTTACTCATGGACGAGTAAAATAAACTCATGTCGCTCATATTATCACTTCCCTTCGATAGTGCGGATATCCGGAGCCGTTCCCGTAATGCGGCAGAAAGCGCATTTAGCGCACATTACGCGGTTTCGGGTACCGCCGATTGAGCTGTGAATGATGTCATTTACCGGTAACAGTACCGGTTACTGTGCAGCAGCCTGAGCCGCAGCATCAGACTGGGCGTTGAATTCCTTCTCCCAGTCATCGAAGCCCTTGCGGACAAGTTCGGCAGTCTGATTGCAGACATCGGGAAGATTTCCTCCCCAGATGCCGGAGCACTCACCGAAGCCCTTCTCGAATGCGTCTTTGACCTTCTTGAAGTTGTCGGGATCGTTGCCTGCAAGACTCTTGGCAAAATCGAGGATACGATTTGCCGTCTTTTCCGCACCCCAGAAATCCTCGGAGCCGTCGCTCTCGATATAGTCGAGACCGTAGCTCTTCATTATGGACTCAAGTGTAAGCCCTTCCTTCTTGCCGGAAGAATTAGCCGCCTGACCGAGGAGCTGCGAAACCATGTTCTTCATGCCTTCGTTCTAGATATTGAGAGCGGATTTGCCCGCGTGCTCAGTAGCTATGCCCTTGGTGTAGGTGTTGTTCTTAACGGAGCTGTCGGAGCGCTCGAACTTATCGGTGCGCTTTTCGGAAGCCTTTTCAGCCGATTTTTCCTCTGCTGCGGACGAGGTCTTCTTAGCGGAATCTTCTACCTTGTCGGTTTTCTGCTTTCCGTAAGCCTTGCCTGCATTAGCGGGAGAATAGCCGCCGTTTATGGAATTAAGCATGCTCATACGTTACCATTCCTTTCTTCCCGAGGTGCGGTATGAAAATGTACTTCTCATACCGATTCCTCCTTGAATTTTGTAGCCGGAGCATTTCCGTCTGCCCCGGAAAAAAATCCGGCAAGGCGCAATTCCCTTACGCCTCGATTATTATATCGTCACAAACTTTAAAAACTTTAGTAAAATATCAATATTTTTTCTTCTTCTGCGCGAAATGCCGTAAAACCGGCGCGAAAAGCTTCCTTCATTCATAAAATCGGACAGAAAGCATGCAAAAGTGCGTTAATTGCTTGACAAACAGTTCAAAATAATGTAAAATCTTAATATATATGTATAAAGGACATACTTCGCAACACAGGAGGACTGCCAATGGCGGCAATCGACGCGATAATAAAACAGATAGATGATATTGTATGGGGCGTACCGCTGATAGTTCTGATACTCGCCTGCGGCATTATGCTCACCATAAGGCTGCGCTTCGTTCAGATACGAAAGCTCGGCAAGAGCTTCAAATATATGCTGCATGACGATGACAGCGGACACGGCGATGTTTCGAGCTTCGCCGCACTCTGTACTGCCCTTTCCGCCACTGTCGGCACCGGCAACATCGTGGGCGTTGCCACCGCGGTATCTACAGGCGGCGCAGGTGCGCTCTTATGGATGGAAGTCGCTGCCCTGTTCGGAATGGCGACAAAATACGCCGAGGGACTTCTTGCGATAAAATACCGCACCAAAGACCAGAACGGCAATATCCTCGGCGGTCCGTTCTACTACATAGAAAACGGCATGGGCAAAAAATGGAAGTGGCTCGCAAAGATCTTCGCGTTCTTCGGCGTTTTTGTCGGATTAATGGGTATCGGTACATTCACGCAGATCAACGGTATAACCTCGGCAGTAAAGAACTACTTTGACCCGGAATCGCTCAATACGGTCAGCATTTTCGGAAGTGAATACAGCATCTCGGTCGTTATCGCAGGAATTATAATAACCGTACTTGCCGCACTTGTACTTATCGGCGGTCTGAAGAGCATATCTTCTGTTGCGCAGGTAGTTGTTCCGGCGATGATAATCACTTATGTGGGCTGCTGTCTGACAGTTCTGCTCACACACATACCGGAAATACCCGCGGCTGTCGTTGAGATAGTTGAGAGCGCATTCGGTCTCCGCCCGATAGCCGGCGGAATCGCAGGTATTTCGATAGTTATCCTGTCGGCGCAGAGAGGTATAGCCCGCGGTATATTCTCGAATGAAGCGGGTCTCGGTTCCGCGCCTATCGCTGCATCTGCCGCAAAGACAAAAGAGCCTGTGAGACAGGGTCTTGTATCTATGATAGGTACGTTCATCGACACGATAATCGTCTGCACAATGACGGGACTTGTAATAGTTATCGAGGGAAGCCATACAAAGGGACTGCAGGGCGTTGATATAACGATAGACGCGTTCACCAGCGGACTCCCGCTCCCTCCGAGAGTAAGTGCATTCATAGTAATGGTGTGTCTCGCGGTATTCGCGTTTACGACAATTCTCGGCTGGAACTACTATTCCGAGCGCTGTCTTTCTTATCTGATAAAACCGCACAAGTATGTAACTATCAGTTACAGGTGGATCTACATAGCCGCTGTATTTATCGGACCATATCTCACAGTTGAAGCGGTATGGAACATTGCCGACATCTTCAACGGACTTATGGCGCTGCCGAATATTGTCGCACTTGTTGCGCTTTCCGGTGTAGTACAGCGGGAAACAAAGGATTATCTGCAGAGGACCGGAGACTGACCGGACGGAGGTTTTAGCTATGACAGTAAGCTTCACGGGACACAGAACAGCGGATCCTGCAATGATCGGGGAGAAACTGTATGACACGGTGAATGAGCTTGCCGGAGAGGGAGCCGATATTTTCTGCGCCGGCGGTGCGCTTGGCTTCGATACGCTCGCTGCGGAAGCGGTTATCCGCGTAAAGTCGGAAAAGCCGTGGATATCTCTGAAACTTGTGCTGCCCTGTCCTCCCGAACAGCAGACGCGTTCGTTTTCCCGGGAAATGAAGGAGCAGTACTTCGATATCCTAATGTCAGCCGACGATACCGAGTACATTTCCCCCTTCTATACGGAAGGCTGTATGAAGGAGCGCAACCAGCGCCTTATTGACCTTGCCGATGTCTGCGTATGCTGGTATGACTCCCGGCGCTCCGCTTCCGGCACAGGTCAGACGGTGCGTATGGCGCAGCGTAAAGGCATTAAGATCATCAACCTGTACAGCGAGTGACATTCTGCGCTGTTCCATTTGGCGACCGTCAAAGAAGACGCTTTGCTTGAGACCGGGCTCTGCCCGGACCCGCCAGCCCCCTTTGAAAAAGGGGGCTGGACCCCCTAAACAAGTCCCGTGTCACGGAGATCAGTTACTAACATCATAAATAAAAAGCCTGCTGAAAGTGTTGGTTTTCAACAGGCTTTTGTTCTGTTCCGATTTCTTCTCACTTCCGTTATACGGGAATAGGTTTAGGATACAGCCCTTTTTAAAGGGCTGGCGGGTCCGGGCAGAGCCCGGTTCTAATCTCTGTTCCGATACCATTCTTTCAGCACGGATTCGGCTTTCTTGCCGTAGATCGTGAAGTCCTTGTTCTCGGAAGCCTTCTCCAGGGGGGGCAGAACAGCCTTCCAGTCCCACCAGAAGAACCCGCGGAAATACGGCTCGCCCCACATCGTCTCCATCGCGCTCTGATAGAAATCCGCCTGTTCCTGCTCATCGTACGGAGCATCGGGGCGATATTTGAAATCCCAGGGATACATCGTGCAGCCGCGCTCGTTCCGGACTCCGATCTCCGCGAACATAACCGGCTTTCCGTAATGCTCGTGGCATCTTCGCACCGTTTCCCTGTGCTCCGCCCACTTCTTCCGCATCATATCAAGGGAATTGTCGTCCGGCACTGATACCGGGTAATACGCCGAAATGCCGATCACATCGATTTCGCCGAGCCAGCGGAAACGCAGTTCATCGCCGTGGTTTATATTGTGCATTACTATGCCGGTGTACACCTCGCGTACCTTGCCGATAAGTTCCGTGCAATGCCCCGCCTGTGAGTCCATTCCCGCCATTTCACAGCCGGTACAGAGCATCTCGACGCCCTCTTCCTCCGCAAGCTTTGCGTAATACAGCATAAAGCGGGTGTAGGATTCAAACCACTTGCCCCAGTAAAAGTCCGTCTCCGTCGGGAAGTTTATCCTCGCGCGCCATGAGCGGTCAAGGCAATCCACCATTGGTTTCAGACATACCTTAAGCCCCAGCGATCTGGCTTTTCTTACCGCAAACCGCACTTCTTCGTCTGTCTGCGTCCTGCCGAACAGCCAGAAAACGTTCAGCGAATAGAAAGCCTCCTGGAAGCAGTTCACCGGAATGCAGATCCAGTTCAGTCCGAGTGATGCAAGATACTCCATTGACTGTTCGGCTTCCGAAGTCGCAAACTTTCCGCTTCCGGAATAGAACCCCCATGTATATCCCTTTATCATTTCCATAACCTGTTCCTCCGATCAAATCTCCGGATATTTCAATTACTATATCATACCTCGGTTGAATTGTCAATCGGTTACGGGAAAAAAAGCCGTTTTTGACAGCATAAGCACGTTTCCGACCGCAAAATTACGCCGAAAGCGGAATAATCTTAGTTACAGAGCGGATTATTTTAGTTTTTTATGCAAAATATGTTGACAAATGCCGAAAAATGCGCTATAATATGGGACAGTGCCGATAGAATGTCAGAATTCGGCAAAATACAACATTCAAGGAGTATTTATTATGACAAAGACTGAACTTATTTCGGCTATCGCTGAAAAGACCGAACTCACAAAGAAGGATTCGGGCAAAGCACTCGACGCTTTCACAGCTGTAATCGCAGAAACACTTGCTAAGGGTGAGAAGGTACAGCTCGTTGGTTTCGGTACATTCGAAGCTCGTGAGCGTGCTGCAAGAACAGGCATCAACCCCCAGACAAAGAAGAAGATCAAGATCAAGACTACAAAGGTTCCCGCTTTCAAGGCTGGACAGGGTCTCAAGGACGCAGTTGCTAAGTAAGCTTCTCACAAAACAGCAATCAGGACCGGTCATGTAAATGACCGGTCTTTTGCTTTTGCCGAAAATATACCGGACAACAGAAAAACCGCTTGCTGTGAACTCCGCAGCAAGCGGTTTATGTCTTTTACACTTAATTAATATCTATCCATAGACAAAACCAAATAATTTTGTCACGATTCAGATATGCTCACAGAGCGCGATCCACAATTGTGCATTGTGCATTGTGAATTGTGCATTTATCTATAGAGCGGCTTTTACTGTCGCAGTAATGTTCTCTGCGGAAAGACCAAACTCCTTCAGAAGCGCAACAGCCGGTCCGGAATGACCGAAAACGTCCTTTACGCCGATCTTGATGACCGGCACGGGGTAAGTCTCCGTAACTACGGAAGCTACTGCGGAACCAAGTCCGCCTATAACGCTGTGCTCCTCGACAGTAACGATCCTGCCTGTCTCACGGGCTGCCTTCTCGATTATCTCGCGGTCAATGGGCTTGATCGTGTGTATGTTGATGATGCGCGCATCGATCCCCTGCTCCGCAAGAGCCTTGCCTGCCTCGATAGCCTCGGCGACCATAAGTCCGGTAGCGATAATTGTGATATCCTTGCCGTCCTTTACCGTAACGCCCTTGCCCACTTCAAACCTGTATGTGTCGGGATCGTTGAATACCGGTACAGCAAGACGTCCGAAGCGCATATATGTAGGACCCTTGTAGTCAGCCATCGCAAGGACTGCCGCAGTAGCTTCAACATGGTCAGCGGGGTTGATCACCGTCATATTCGGTATTACCGACATAAGCGCGATATCCTCGCAGCACTGGTGAGAAGCGCCGTCCTCGCCTACCGAGATCCCCGCGTGTGTAGCGCCGATCTTGACGTTAAGATTCGGATAGCCTATGCTGTTGCGGACGATCTCGAATGCACGTCCGGAAGCGAACATTGCGAACGAGCTTGCGAAAACAAGCTTTCCGGTAGTTGCGATACCTGCCGCAACGCCCATCATATTGGCTTCCGCGATACCGCAGTCGAAATGCTTTTCGGGATAAGCCTTCTTGAAAATACCGGTCTTTGTTGCAGCCGCAAGGTCAGCGTCAAGCACAACAAGATCGGGACGTATCTCGGCGAGCTTGCAGAGAGCTTCGCCGTAGCTTTCGCGTGTTGCTTTCTTATCCATAACCGTTATCTCCTTTCTTACTTCTCAAGCTCGGCAAGATGCGCCTTGAGCTCATTCATGGCGATGTTGTACTGCTCTTCATTGGGAGCCGCGCCGTGCCATGAAACGTTGTTCTCCATATAGGAAACGCCCTTGCCCTTTGTTGTTTTCTGGATTATAACGGTAGGCTGATTTGCCACATTCTCCGCTTCATTGAATGCCTTTTCGATCTGGTCAAAATCGTGACCGTCGATGTTGATGACATGCCAGCCGAAAGCCTCAAATTTCTGATCTATCGGATAGGGGTTCATTACCTTGCTGATCTCGCCGTCGATCTGGAGGTTGTTGTTATCTACCACATAAACGAGATTGTCGAGCTGGTAGTGAGCAGCGAACATTGCGGATTCCCATACCTGACCCTCTTCTATCTCACCGTCGCCGAGAATAGCATATACTTTGTATGAATCGTTTGAGATCTTACCGGAAAGCGCCATTCCGCAGGCAGCGGATACGCCCTGACCAAGAGAGCCTGTGCTCATATCTATACCCGGGCATTTGCCGAGCGAGGGGTGACCCTGGAGTCTCGAACCCTGCTTTCTGAGGGTTTTCAGCTCCTCAACGGGTATAAATCCTCTCTGTGCGAGCACCGCGTACAGTGCGGGAGCCGTATGACCCTTCGACAGCACAAGTCTGTCCCTGTCCTCCATTTCGGGGTTCTGAGGATCAACATGCATTCTGTGCATATAAAGATAAGTGAGTGTATCTGCTACGGAGAGGGATCCGCCCGGGTGACCGGCTTTTGCGTTATACACGCCCTCGATGATACCCATTCTTACCTTTGTTGCGGTGATCTCAAGATCTTTTCTGAGTTTTGCGTCCATAAGTTCTTTCCTTTCGTGGTATTTGTTATATTTGAAAATAAATTTTCACGCTATACCGAGATTGCTTCCGACAGCCGTAACGACTGACCGCACATAATTCTCGAATGTGGGGTTCTTGTCGAATGCCCGTATGAGGTACATGAAGTTGCTGATACAGAAGCCGACAGCCGCAGCGTCACTGTCCGTGACCTCCTGGACTATCGCATTGAATTCTTCGCTGAACGGGGCTATCTTGTCCATGCTGGAACGCAGCCGCATGCTTACGTCCTTGGCTGCGGCAAGATCGAACCTGCTGAGGTCTATGACCACATTTCCCTTTGACGGCATTGCCGGTCCGTCTTTAAGCTGCTGTCTTACATCGCGCACATAGCTTTTGCTCTTGTCCGCAAGGTCTATTTCAAGATCAACGGCTTTCTTGAAGCTGCTGCGGAAATCGTCGTTCACAAGCAGCCCGAGATATATCACCGAAAACTCCTCGAAAAGATAATCTGCAAGCTCTGTCCGCACAGATCTGTCCTCTTCCGAAAACCCGTTCTCACAGCCGAGAAATACATTCTCACGCAGGGTCTTGTCATCAATAGCGGCAATATTGCCGAAATATTCACCTATAAGAGCAACTATAAAATCCTCGGCATAAGCGTCCGGTATCGCTTCGTCGAATTCCATTACAGCTCAGCTCCTTTCAGTTTACTTTTCATGCACAAGCTTTCCTGTCATGTGCTCTATCGTTATCTCCACAAAGTTCACCCGTGAGAAGTCCTTTCGTATCTCCTCATCGACTTCTGCTTCTGACGGATAGTATTTCATACCGAATCGCTTTATCTTTTCACGCTTCTCTTCCTCATTGTCCATGACCTTTGCCCTGCCAAACACGATCACGCTGGTAACGTAGTAAGACCAGTCCTCTTTCTGATAGCCGGTGTTGTAAACGGTGAAGCAGACCCTGTCGTCTTTCAGCATAGCGTCAAGCTTGTGACCGGCTTTTGAGCAGTGAAAGTATATCCTGTCCGCCTCGCTGTCATACCAGAAATTCACCGGCACCGCATACGGATAGCCGTCATCGCCGTTTACCGCGAACACGGCACGCTTTTCCTCCGTCAGTATCTTAATGCATTCCTCACGGCTAACTTCCTGCTTGAAACGTCTCATCGGTCTGAACATATCAAAGTCTCCTTATATGCTCTATGATCTCGCTCATGGGCGCATGGTTGTTGTCGCTTACGATAATATCAGCGGCTTCCTTAACGCTGTCAAGGGCGTTATCTACCGCAGCTCCGAGATCCGCTTCCGCGATCATTGCTCTGTCGTTGCCGTAATCGCCTGCCGCCGCAACGAACTTATCCTGAAATCCGAGTATCTCAACGAGCTTTCGTACACCGGACGCCTTGCTTATCCCTTCCGGGAGCATCTCGTAATACATCGGCGAGGAATGCACCCAGTTCACGCCCTCTTTGCAGTGCTCCTGCGTATATTCAATGACCTTGTGTATCTTCTCCGGCGGGTAGGCGATAAGCACTTTCAGCCGTCCCTCCGACGGAACATCTTCAAGCTTGCGGTAAGTCGGCGTGAGCTTTTCAAAAGCCATGTGCTCAACGACAGTCTGATTGTTGTCCGTCACATAGACTTCCTTTTCGTGCAGTATCTCTACCCCGATATCCGGGAACTCCTTTTCGAGCATACGGATATACTTGTCCGCTATCTCCGGCATATCGCTGTGCCAGAGGAATTTGTCAGCTTTGAAATCGTAAACGGCAGCGCCGTTGAATATTACACAAGGAGTACGGATATCCAGCTCATCGATTATGCGCCTTGCCATTGCGACACCGCGCCCCGTAGCTGCGGCAAAATGCCCGCCCTTTTCGCGAAATTCGTTTATCGCGCGGATATCGGCATCGGCAATATTCTTGTTGTCGTCCAGCAGTGTACCGTCAAGATCGGTCACTATCAGTACATCTTTGAAATCCATATATCATCTCAGACTTTTCAGAAATTTAGTAAAATACTCCGGCAGCTCGCTCTCAAATTCAAGCCACTCCCCTGTTATGGGGTGTACGAAGCCGATGTGCTTTGCGTGCAGGCACTGTCCTCCGAGAGACGCGGGTTTTCCGTTCCCGTAAACATCGTCGCCTGCTACCGGGTGACCGATGTACGCCATGTGAACGCGTATCTGGTGCGTTCTTCCGGTCTCAAGCTTAAGACGCAGATGTGTGTGATTTGCGTAGTTTGCTATCACGGAGTAATGGGTGACTGCTTCACGGCTGTTTTCCGCCGTAACACACATTTTCTTGCGGTCAGCCTTGCTCCTGCCTATCGGAGCATTCACCGTCCCGCCCTCTTTTATGCTCCCGCAGACTACCGCCTCATATTCCCGGCTGAAGCTGTGGGCTTTTATCTGTTCAGCGAGCCCCTTATGCGCCGCATCGCTCTTTGCAACGATAAGCAGACCGCTCGTATTCATATCTATCCTGTGGACTATCCCCGGACGCAGCTCACCGTTTATCCCCGAAAGGCTGCCGCCGCAGTGATACATCAGCGCATTCACGAGAGTTCCGCTGTAATGCCCGTGAGCCGGGTGTACTACCATGCCTTTCGGCTTGTTCACAACTAACAGGTCATTGTCCTCATACACTATATCCAGCGGGATATTCTCCGGGAGTATATCTGTCTCTTTCGGTTCGGGTATCTCCACGGAAACGCTGTCTCCTGCCCGGAGCCGGTAATTCTTCTGTACCGCCGCTCCGTTCACGGTACAGGCTCCGTCCTCTATGAGCTTTGCCGCAAAAGAGCGTGTCATATCTCCGTCGGAAGCGTCCGCGACAGCCTTGTCGATCCGCTCGCCGGCTGTCCCGGCAGTAAATTCAAGCCTGCTCATCAGTACCGTTCTCCGCAGGTTCGGACGGTGCTTTTTTCTTCTTCCGCTCTTCCTTTATCTCATCTATTAGCATTGCCGCACCGAAATAAATACCTCCGCATACCGCGCAGATATCGGCAAAGTTAAAGATAGCGAAGTTGATTATGCGCACATCGATAAAATCTACGACATAGCCGAGGAATACACGGTCTATAAGGTTGCCGAGTCCGCCTCCCGCAAGTGCCGCAAGCGCGAAAATGATATCGGTGCGGATTGCCTTTCCGGAAAAAATATACCACTCAACCGCGGCGATAAGCAGGATCGGAACAGCGATAAGAATTACCCTCTGTCCCTCAAGCAGACTGAACGACATACCTGTATTCTCGCAGTATGTGAAATTCAGCCATTCCGTATCCCCTATCTTTATCAGCGGGATACTGCCATCCGGCTTTATATACGCGACTGTGAGCGCCTTTGTTATCTGATCTATTACGGCAAGCAGTACGGTGAAAACCACCGAAATAATTCTTATCGCAAGAGTCTTGTTTTTCAAAACCTTCTCCATATACACGCAAGAGCCATACAATTCATGCACGGCTCTGCAATCTTTTCATTTGATGTTATCTTCTTTTCTTCTTGTGGTGGTAGTTGTTATTGTTCTTATTGCTGTCGTTGTTGCTGCCGAATTCGAGCTTGTCATACTTTGAGTTGTTATTTCTGTTGGGTTTGGATCTTAAGAAATCGGGAACATCGTCCTCTTCCTCTTCATCTTCCCCTGCATCACTTTCCGTAACTCCGAAAGCATTCTCGACAGTAAAGCTGTTCTCTGTACCCTCATCATCGGACATTTCAACGGCTGCTTCTGCTGTATCTTCAGCCGGCGCTTCTTCAACAGTCTCTTCGGTGATCTCCTCCGATTCATTCTCGGAAACCTGGATATCGGAATAAGACTCAACTACCTTGACATCTTCGTCCGATGAAGTTTCTTCCGCAGCCACAGCCTCTTCAACTGCTTCGGGTATCTGCGGAACTTCTATTCCCTGCTGTGCCGCGATAAGCTCACGAAGTGTATTGCTGCTGTGCTCGTTTGCGGTGTTCACAACAAACTCGTTGAAGCATATCTCCGGCATTTTCTTTATCATCTCAATATGGTTCTGATACTCAACGATGAGGCGGGTACGGAAGTCCTCAGACTCACGCTTTGTTCTCGCAAGAGCTTCCTTGTCAAGCTCTGTCTGTATCTCCATCTGTGCATGGATATCTTCCTTCGTCTTGGTTGCTTCTTCTTCGATGCGAGCTTTTTCCTTGAGGGCTTCCTCAACTATCTTCTCGCCCTCTTCCTTCTTGGAAGCAACATAATCATCGGCTTCCTTGCGAAGCTCATCCGCCTTTTCCTCAGCTTCCTGGACAATACCCGCAGCCTTCTCTTTGCACTCGGCAATTATTGCGTTACCTGCCTTCTGGGCGCCGAGAAGAGCGTCCTTGAGAGCTTCCTCGTCCTCGCGGTATTCTCTTATCTTGTCCGCGCAGACCTGAAGCTTCTTCTCGAGATCAACATTTTCCTTCTGCAGCTGTGAAAATTCACGCGCCAACTCTCCGAGATATTCCTCTACTTCCTCTTTCTTGTAGCCTCTCATGGCCTCGGTAAATGTCTTATCCATGATGCTGTTAAGATCCATTGGTATCCTCCGTTCTTACACGATCATACGCATTAAGCGGCATGAAAGCGCTATATGTATTTTTTTATGATAAGTTTAAGTCTTCCCTTTTTTGTAGTCCCAGCTTCTCCGGAAACGGAAAATTTCCCGTGACCGCGCACGGTGAGTATATCCCCGTCCGAAACGTTCTTGCTGACATCATTGCATTCCGCGTAATTCAGCAGAAAACTGCCGGAGCGAATGAACGCGGCTGTCTTTTCACGGGAAAGTCCCGTGATACCGCTTACAACGCAGTCGGCTCTTTCAGATGCGACTGTGAGTGTGATCTCCTCAAAAGATGCCGGTCTGACGGCAGAAACAGCTTCCTCCGTAAGTCCGTCCGTTACGGAAACACCGACTCTGCCGACTGACGCAAGTCCGTCGGTTATCATATCTCTTGCCGTTTTGGTGCAGAACACTGCGGCAGCGCCTTCACCGATGAAGATATCGCCTACGGTCTCCCGCTTTATGCCGAGTCCCATGAACGCGCCGAGGAAATCCCGGTGACCGGGCTTGTCCGCTTTTCTGAATGAAAGGCTCAGCGCATATACCGGGAAATCCGACATATCGTCGGGAAGAAAGCTCTCTTCCTCCGAAACGCGCAGCATCTTTCTTGCGCACGCGTCGTTTCCGCCCCAGAAAACGGCTTCAATACCGCTTCTTCCGGCGAGGATCCGTTCAGCCTCATACTGCTCGCGGTCATTAAGGAACTGGGAATACACAGGTCTTCCCCTTTTGACGGCAAGCGCGCACATATCCTCTATCCTTGCTGGAAAATTGTCTCCCGCGGAATTATCCTTCATCAGAAGTCTTCAACGTTTCCGAGATCCTCTATGATATCGCCGGAAATATCCACATTGACAGGAACGATGATGTATGTAGTACCGGAAATACGCTTGAGATCGCCGTCTGCCGCATAAGCAACACCGCCGAGGAAGTCGATAAGTCTGTTGGCTACTTCCTTGTTTGTCTTATCGAGATTGAGCACTACAGTCTTCTTGTTCTTGAAGTGGTCAGCGATAGCAGCAGCATCACCGTACTTTTCGGGCTTTACAACGATGACCTGAAGGTGAGTTGTAGCGGGTATGCTCATCATCTTGCTGCTCTTGATAGTAGGCTTCGGTGTCTCATAATCATCGAAGTTGAGAGCAGACGGCATCTCGCTTGCGTAATCGTTGTCCGATTCGTAGCTTTCGTCGCTGTTAAGACCTGTGATCTTCTTGAATGAATCCATAAATCCCATCTCAAAATCCTCCTTTTCCCGCTTTCTTTGCGGGATCATACAGATATATTTACTTTGGTATAATCTCTGTATCCATAAAGCACGCTGCCTATTCTTACGATAGTCGAGCCGTGCATTATTGCAGTCTCATAATCTCCGGACATTCCCATAGAAAGCGTATCTATAAGGAACCGCCCGTCGCCCGATGTCTTGTCCTTAAGGTCTGCGAACAGTCTCTGCATCGCTGCAAAGTACCGCTCCGAGCTTCCGTCAACGTCCACGGGAGGTATCGCCATAAGTCCGCGCAGCCTTACATTCTGCATCTCCGCAGTCCTGTAAGCAAGCTCGTCCAGTGCTTCCGGCACAATACCGCTCTTGCTTTCCTCGCCGCCGATGTTAACTTCTATAAGTATGTCCATTTTGACTCCGGCTTTCCCGGCACGCCTGTCGATCTCAGCGATCAGGTGTTCGCTGTCAGCCGAGTGGATCATACTTACCTTATCGATGATATATTTGACCTTGTTGGTCTGGAGCCCGCCTATGAAGTGGATCTCCGGATCACCCTCATAGCGGTCGCGCTTTTCAAGGAATTCCTGTACCCGGTTCTCACCGAGAAGCGTAACTCCCTGGGAAACGGAGAAGCTTACGATCTCCGGATCTACCGTCTTTGTAACGCCCATAAGCCGTACCGTATCGGTTCTTCCGGCCTTTGCCATCGCTTCCGCGATATTTGAGTTTATCCGTTTTATGTTATCTGCTACGGCGGAAAGCTTATCCGATGATCTTTCCTTCATGCAGATCCCTTCCTTCCACTATGATATTGTCGTAAAGGGAGAGGTAGCCCTTCTCCTCGCTGGTATCCTCGACGAGGGTGTATTCCTCTCTCGAAAGTATCTGTCTTACCTTACGGAACGACGCTACGATACCGTCCTGTACATATACACCGATAGAACCGTCCTCGTCGCTCATTCTGAGCGCGGAATTCGGGATCATTATACCGCTGTAGTCTTCAAGGAGCAGCTTCGCCTGCGTTACTCTTGTATCAATGAAATCCGCGAGGAACATATCGCACTTGAAAACCGCTATGCTTCTGCCGTCGTCCAGCCTTTTGAGCTTCACGATATCGGCTCTTACATTCTGGTTTGACGAGCCGATGCGAAGTGTTACCTGCGCGCCCTCGAACACTGTTCCGAGCTTTATTGTATCCAGCACTGCCGCCATATACCATGTATAATCGCTGACAAGCTTTCCGATAACGCCGTGAGGGTTCTCCTGTATCTCTTCCGCGGAGATTATCTCTTCGATGTCCTTTTCGGTAAGATCGAAGACAGTCGTGGTATTGAGTTTTTCCTCGAACCCGTCAACTCTGCTGATGAAATAGCCGGTCTCCGGTATCGAGATATCATACGGCTCCGTCGCTATCTGCGATCTCAGCCGTGCGATCTCGGAATCTATCTCCGCAAGCTTCGTATCGTATGAGGTAATGGAGCCCTTTACGATCTCACGCTTGCTCTGGAGATTAAGTATATCGCTTTTAAGATCAGATGCAAGCGCGTACTCCTTCAGATAGATGTCCTCAAGAAGCTGTGAATGCTTTTCGGTGATCTGATTGGAGAAGGACTCAAGCTGGGAAGTATCGGTGCCCACAAGTGCCTGCGCGTCCGTAAGCACATCACGCTGTGCTTCAAGCTCACTTATTCTCTGTCGTACAGCTATATCGCTGCGGTTCTTATAGACCTGTGCTATGACCGCATTCTTTCCGACTTTCGAGCCGTCGGAGTGGGTGTAGCTTATAATGCCGTTCGCGTTGTAAGAAACGAGCTTTTCATCTCTTACATACACGCCCTTGAACCCGATCGACTCAGTCGCCATATACAGCGTTGCGACTTCGGTCTTTACGGAAGTGCCGAAATAGATCATCATCTGGCTTATGACCATTATCAGGAAGAAAACGCCGATAACGATCCAGATGATCCGCGTAGTGACGGCACGCCTTTTATCCGTCTCTGCCATTCAGGGCTTATTCTTTTGCATCGGCGTCGTCTTTTTCAAACGCGTCGAGAAGTGAAATAGGTCTCAAAGGCGTTATTGTAGATATAGCATGCTTGTAGATAAGGTTCTGCTTACCGTCGGTATCGAGGATGACGGTGTAATTGTCAAATCCCTTGACAATACCCTTGAACTGGAAACCGTTGGTGATGTAGATCGTTACCGGGATCCTGTCCTTTCTTGACTGATTGAGAAAAACGTCCTGTAAGTTGAGTTCCTTTGCCATATTAACCTCCGTGCTCCGCTCCCGGAGCAGCAAGCCGTCCTGTAAAAGACCGGCTTTCCTTCCAAAGTAAGAGTACCGTGAAGGCACTTTACAAACGGCATTTCTGCATTTTGCCGCACCATATCACAATACCATACTGAATATTATAACACATCTTTGATAAAAAAGCTATATTTTTTTATTAAATTTTCTGCATTTTTTAAAATTTTATCATATTTAACGTCTTTAGGTGCCGAAATATGTTCAATTCGACTATCTTTTTTGAACCAAGTCAGCTGTCTTTTGGCATATCTGCGTGTTTCCCGCTTCAATGTCTCCACGCATTCCTCCAGAGGAAGCACCCCATCGATATACGGTCTCAGCTCCTTGTACCCGATAGCCTGCGACGCGGTGACATAGTCGTTATGAGTAAAGAACTCCCGCGCTTCCTCAATAAGTCCCGCTTCGAGCATCACATCGACTCTGCTGTCAATTCGTTCATACAGCACCTCACGCGGGTGGTCTATCATCATCATGCAGGGTTCGTAAGGCGACGGATTGAGTCTGCTTGCCGCCTTCTGCTCCGACATCGTCTTTCCGCTGATATGGTAAACTTCCAGCGCGCGTATTATCCGCTTCAGATTGTTCTCGTGAAGCTGTGCGGCGCACTCCGGATCCACCTTCGCCAGCATTCCGAGCAGATGACCGTTACCCTTTTCTGCTGCGAGCGCATTCATCTCCGCGCGGAATCCGGGGTCGCTTCCCGTATCGTCAAACTCGATGTTATCAATGAGCGAATTTATGTACAGTCCCGTTCCTCCGCATATTACCGGGAGTTTCCCGCGGGCGTGTATATCGGCTATGACCTTTCTTGCCATTTCCACATAATCCGCAACGGAGAATGCTTCCGTCGGTTCGAGGAAGTCCATGATGTGGTGCGGGACGCCCTTTTTCTCTTCTTCCGTCGGCTTCGCGCTGGCTATATCCATTCCCTTGTAGATCTGCATTGAATCGGCGGAGACAATCTCCCCGCCGAACTTCAGCGCAAGATCGACCGCCAGCGCAGTCTTTCCGGAGGCTGTCGGTCCGCAGACCACAGCGACAAAAATCTTATCCATTCAATCCGTCCTCCACAGTGGATCGGGGCAGTACCGCCTTTCAAAAATGTGAGCGAAGCGAACACCGCAATTATTCATTCTTCACTATTCACTGTTCATTATTCATTACTACTGTATCCTGCTGAAATACTTCTCCAGCTCGTATTCGGAGAGTCTGAGCATAATCGGTCTGCCGTGAGGGCAGAACCGGATCCGTTCATCGAACCATACCTCGTTTGCGAGGGCTTCAAGCTCGGCTCTGCTGTTTATGTCATGCGCTTTGATCGCGGATTTGCAGGCTCTTGTGTGCAGGAAATCCCCGTACAGCTCGTCAGAAATGTTCATATTTCCGCCTGCAAGTGCATCTGCCGCACGCAGGAGCATTTCAGCCGGGCTGTTCGCGCCGCCCTCTCCCGTGAAAGTCGAAGGTGCCGCCGTTATCTCGCATACTCCGCCATCCGAAAGCACTACCTCAAGACCTATCTCCGCAAGAAGATCGGTATGCTCGGCAACCGCGGCATACTGATCCGCGTCAAGCGTTACGTTCACGCTCTCCGCAAGCAGCTGCGAAGATGTTATCAGCTCTGTTCTGCGCTTCTCGAAACGAATGCGTTCATGCGCCGCGTGCTTGTCTATAAGTATCAGCTCGTCCCCGCAGGTGCAGACGATATATGTCAGGAACACCTCACCGATCACCTTGAGCCGCGGCTTTTCCGGATCGGCTGTGACTTCCGTAACATTTTCATGCTCCGAGAAAGAGGAGCTGTCGATATATCTGAAACCGGTCTGTTCTTCGGGTGCAGGCTTCGGCGCATCCGGAACAGGCGGTTCCGTTGTCTCGTCATCGCTGTCCTCGTCGTATTCCACAGTGACCGGGCGGGAAACAAATCTCTGCTGAACAAACGGGTTTTCCTCATGCTTTATGCGGAACGGAGCAGTCTCCGCCTGTGTATATACCGGCTTTTCTTCGGGAACGAACACCTTGGGCGGTTCTGTTCTCACGGTCTCCGCTATATGAACGGCACTTGTATCAACTGCCGCTATCGCCTTTTCCGCTTTTTCCCGCAGAATGGCATCGCTGCTTCGCAGATCGGCTTTCTCCGCGGGTATCTCTTTCTTTTCAAGACGCACATCACGCCTGTTATCGGCATTAAGTATCGCGTTTCGTACACCGAAGTTTATCACGTCGAACACGTTCTTGTCGAAAGCGAACCGCACCTCGGTCTTTGACGGGCTCACATTAACATCGCAAAGCTCCGGCGGCATGGTTATATTCAGCACACAAGCCGGGAACTTCCCGACCATGATGCTGTTCCGGAATCCCTCTTCAAGCGCGGTGGTACATATCACCGAACGCACATATCTTCCGTTCACATAGAAATATTGAAGTGAACGGTTGCCCCTTGTGAACAGCGGTGACGACACATATCCCGTCACGGAAACGGAATTCAGCGAAAAGTCCACCGGTATAAGGCTTGTGGCGAACTGCTTCCCGAATACCGAGTATATCGCGGAGTAATAGTCCCCGCCTCCGCTCGTATCACGGACGCATTTGTTGTCGCGGATAAAACGGAATGCGATCTCCGGGTGTGCAAGCGCTAACTTATCTACAAGGGTCTGTATCTGGTTGCCCTCGGTCACGTCCTTTTTCAGAAATTTCTGGCGCGCCGGAACATTATAGAAAAGATCTCGGATAATGATAGTGGTGCCGTCCGGACAGCCTGTCCGCTCATGCTCCTCAACTTCTCCCCCGCTGATGCGGAAACTTCCTCCCATTTCTGCATCGCGTTCTTTGGTAAGCAGCTCTACCCGTGATACCGCGGCAACGGAAGCAAGTGCCTCCCCGCGGAAGCCGAGGGTAAATATGCGGTCAAGGTCATCTGCGCTTTTCACCTTGCTTGTTGCATGCCGCAGAAAGGCGGTGGGGATATCCTCGTAGGGCATTCCGCAGCCGTCGTCGGTTATGCGCATAAACGTGGAACCGCCGTTCTTTATCTCGATCGTGATATGTTCCGCACCGGCATCAATCGAGTTCTCCACCAGCTCCTTTATTACGGAAGCCGGACGCTCTATTACCTCGCCGGCAGCTATGAGTTCAAATACGCTCTTGTCGAGCAGGTTGATCTTTGCCAATTGTACACCTTTCTAAGTTCCATGAACGCTGTATTTATTGTATCTGATCCTGTCTCTTTCCGGTCTTTATAAAACTGATGAGTTCTTCCAATTCGATGAACTCGTCATAATCTCCCATGATGCCTTCGCGGTGATATACAACTCCTGCCTTTTCGTTGCGTTCAAGGCAATCGAGAAGCTCTTCCATGCCGTATCTTACCGCGAATTCCGCGAAAGCCCGCGGCTTTATCTTTTCGGCGTACAAACCCTTGCGGCAGCTCTGCGGATCACATTCATAGCAGCCCGCGAGCTTCTTCTCTATCACACATTTTCTGTTCTCACACCATTCCGCGTCCTTGCACCATGACAGCTCCAGAAAGCCGTCCCGTTTGCAGCCCTTGCACTCCATGTTTTCAGAACACAGACAGCAGGCAAGCCCGCAGCGTGCTATACCGAGTTCTCTTTTCATAAATGCTCCTTTATTTACAGAGTTATTTCTTTTCCCGCGGCGGCAGCTTTTTTGCAGCTTTGTATCACAGGTCATTTTCTCCTTACATCAGCATTTCCTTGAATTCCGCAAGCCTTGCGTACGCGTCACGCGGCGACATATCGTCAAGATCAAGATTCTTTATAGCCTGTATAACATTATTCTTGTTTATGGAACTGAAATCGAACTGCTCTTTCTGCTCCTCTTCCTCGTTGAGACGCTTTTCAAGGTCTATCTTCGAGCCGAGTTCGATATCCGCAAGAGCCGTCTTTGCCGCTTCGATCACCTTATTCGGCAGTCCGGCGAGCTTTGCTACCTCAATACCGTAGCTGTTGTCGGTTCCGCCCTCGACTATCTTGTGCAGGAACTTGATGTCGTCGCCTTTCTTCATTACCGCGACGCTGTAATTGCGCACGCCCTTGTTGTTCTTTTCGAGAGCCGTAAGCTCGTGATAGTGCGTGGCGAAGAGGGTCTTGCAGCCTATCTTGTTGTTTATGTATTCCGCAGTAGCCTTTGCTATGCTCATTCCGTCAAATGTGGAAGTTCCGCGCCCTATCTCGTCAAGCACCACAAGGCTGTTCTTTGTGGCATTCTTGAGTATCTCCGCAACCTCATTCATCTCCACCATGAACGTTGACTGCCCCGCCGCGAGATCGTCGCTTGCACCCACACGGGTAAAGATCTTGTCAACAATACCGATACGGGCGGAACGCGCCGGAACGAAACAGCCTATCTGTGCCATAAGCGTGATAATCGCCACCTGGCGCATAAATGTGGGTTTACCCGCCATATTCGGGCCTGTTATTATAAGCAGCCTGTTCTCGTTGGTATCCAGCAGTGCGTCGTTCGGCGTGAATACGGCATCATTTCGTATCTTCTCGATGACCGGGTGTCTGCCGTCCTTTATGTCGATAACTCCTTCGAGAGAGATGTCGGGGCGGACGAAATTGTTCTCGCGGGAAGCCGCAGCATAGCTCTGAATTACATCGACATAAGCGACTGCGTCTGCGGTGCGCTGTATTATCTCCAGCTTGGACGAGATGAAATCCCGGACTTCTGAGAAGATTTCGGCTTCAAGAGCAAGTATCTTGTCATTCGCACCGAGTATCTCATTCTCTGTCTTTTTCAGTTCTTCGGTTATGTAGCGCTCGCCGTTCGTGAGAGTCTGTTTGCGTATGTAAGTTTCCGGAACGAGCGGAATATTCCCCTTTGAAACCTCGATATAGTAACCGAAAACGCGGTTATAGCCCACACGCAGGTTCTTAATGCCGGTCGCTTCGCGTTCACGCTGTTCTATCTCGGCGAGTATCTCCTTGCCGCCGCTGGATATCTTGCGGAGCCTGTCAAGCTCGGCATTGAATCCGTCTCGGATATAACCGCCGTCCTTTGTGAGTGCGGGAGGGCTCTCCACTATCGCGTTTTCCACAAGGTTTGCGATCTCCGTCAGCGGGTTTATCGACGCGTCCAGCTTTGCAAGGAGCTTGACATTCCCAGCTTCCGCCAGCTTTTCTTTAAGCAGCGGGATATTGCGGCAGGTCTTTCCGAGGGCTACCACATCACGGGGACCGGCAGCATGATATACCACTCTTGTGATAAGTCTTTCAAGGTCATATATCCCGCTGAGGCATTCCCTTGTTTCCTCCAGCAGAACGTAGTCCGAGAAGAACCGTTCCACTGCGTCAAGCCTTTCAAGCACGGCAGTCGGCGCAAGCAGGGGCTGTTCGATAAAACCGCGGAGCTTTCTGCGCCCCATAGCGGTCTTGGTCTTGTCTATCACCCACATCAGCGAACCTTTGCGCTCGCCGCTTCGCATAGTCTCGGTAAGCTCAAGGTTCCGGCGCGCCGTAATACCGAGATTCATATAATCATCGGAAAAATGCACCGTGAGCCTTACGGAACGTCTTATCTTCGCCTTCTGCGTCTCGTTGATATATCTGAATACCGCAAAAAGAGCCTTTTTGGCAAGCGGTGTCTTGTCCAGCTCATCCGCCTGCGAAGGCTCGCAGAAATACTGCTCCGTCAGCGCCTTACCGTCGTTCAGAGAAAACTCGTCGTCGTCCAGCAGACTTCCGACTGCATTTTCTATACGGGTCTGCACAAAAGCGTTGACTTCCCTGCAGTCTATGAATTTGTCGTTAAAAAGTATCTCGGACGGAATATAACGCGAGATCTCGGCTATAATATCCCGTTCAAGCATCTTCCCTCTCTTTTCGAGGGCATGGAACTCACCTGTGGAGATATCGGCGAACACCATTCCGCAAACCGAACTCTCACAGTAAAAGCACGCTATATAGTTATTTCTGCCCTCATCGAGCATACTGTCCTCATAGAGAGTACCCGGCGTGACAACACGGATAACTCCGCGCTCAACAAGTCCCTTCGCAAGCGCAGGATCTTCCATCTGCTCGCAGATAGCGACTTTGTAACCCTTGTCTATCAGCCTTTTTATGTACTGTTCGACCGAATGATACGGAACACCGCACATCGGAACGCCAGCACGGGAGGTAAGCGTAAGTTCAAGCTCCTTGGATATCTTTTCCGCGTCATCGTAGAACATCTCATAGAAGTCACCGAGACGATAGAAAAGTACACATTCCTTGTACTCCTTACGGACTTTGAGATACTGCTCAAGCATGGGAGTCGGTTTTTTATCCGCTGCCGTCATTTACGTCATCTCTTTTCATTTTGCTTTTGCTTCTTTTCGCGTCCGAAAAGAAGCGGGGTGCAGGGGCAGAGCCCTGCCGGGGTGCAGGGGCGGAGCCCTGCCGTGGCATGGGGCAGCGCCCCATCAGTCCATCAGCCGCAGCCGCCGCATGTAGAGCAGCTTCCGCTGCAGCCGTGAGATGCGTGAGGATCGCAGGTCTCGGGATCCTCGCCCTCGCAGCTCATCGAGATTATCATGTTTACCTCGTTGAGCAGCATATCCAGCGCATTCTTGACAACAGCAAAATTTGCCATATTCACATTCTTCATAA
>JAFVBZ010000255.1 GCA_017479645.1 Ruminiclostridium sp.
AATTAAGTAAAATAAAGGAGGAAAATGTATGAAATGTCCGAAGTGCGGAAGTGAGAACTGCTATATCATAAATGAAGTTTCGGAAAAGGGACGCGATTATTACGGCGGGAGAGGCTGTCTCGGCTATCTGATATTCGGTCCGGCAGGCTTGCTGTGCGGACTCTGCGGCAAGGGCAGACAGACAAAGAACATAAACTACTGGGTCTGCAACAACTGCGGAAGAAAGTGGAAAGCATGACGCGGGACGAACTCTGGATAAAGGCGATGAGTCTCGGAGCGGCAGCCGGGTGTCATCAGATGCCGGAGCGCAGTTTCTTTATCGGCGGGTATCAGATGCCGGTGTGTGCGCGCTGTACCGGGGTATTTCTCGGGCAATGCGCGGCTTTCGCGGTGCTTATTTGCAGGAAGCGTGTCCCGGTGTGGGCGGCGGCTGTGCTGCTGCTGACAATGGGTGCGGACTGGTTCACGCAGTATATCGGACTGCGGGAATCGACGAATCCGCGCCGGCTCGTTACGGGAGTAATGGGCGGTATGGGAGTCGTTTTTCTGTGGGCGTCAGCGGTAAGGGCTGTAATTAACGGAATAAAAAAGAAGTGAACCGGCGGGTGTCGGTTCACTTTTCTGTATATTTGCTGTTTGTTCTTCCGAGGATATAGTCTGTTGAAACATTGTAGAAATCGGCAAGTTTAATAAGATGTTCGGTAGGCAGAGTCTGAAATCCGCGCTCGTAACGGGAGTAAACAGTCTGTTTTATTCCGAGAACTTCTGCTATCTGTGTCTGATTCATATCCATATCTTCTCGCAGATCTCGCAGTCTTGGAAAATACATATACATTATATGTCGCCTTTCTGTTGATTTTTTTTATAAACTATCGTACAAGGTTTTGTTTCAAATGCCGAATTTTATTTAGCACTTATCTGTACTATTGACTTTATCACAAAATCGGTGTATAATACATAATATAGTACTTATAAGTACTAAAGCAAATGGAGGAAATGGAAATGAAAAAACTGTATGAGAAGAATAAAATACTATTTGTAACAGTTATTGTGTTGGTTATTGTTGCCTTATTCTATCTGTTCTGCTATTCGAGCTGGGCATTCTTCATGAACGGCGAATATTCGTTCAGAGGTAATACTTATTATGTGCAGCCCTTCGGAGCTTTTACGATGACGGACGATAAAGGAGAGACACATACAGGTTCATTGAAGCCAAGGGACTATAACCTTCTCAGTAATGACGGCTGGTATATACTTACCGATGATACGGAAGGCAAAAGTTATGAGGTTATAAGGGGATCGGAAACTGTCGAGAATAAGAAAAACAATATCCGGACAACTACATATTTTCTTGAGTTCAAATGTCCCGTATGCGATTCATCTTATTTTGGCGGAGAAAAGCATGACACGGTAAACAGAAACAGCCTTAATTCGAATGATGTTTGCGCGGATTGTATTTTCAGCAAAAACAAATATATTGAACTTACGCATGATAAAAGTATTTTTGATGAAAGCGCTCATATAATAGACGGCAATTGTGATATTTGCGGAAAAGAAGCATCGTACACAGACAAATTTGAAGAGTATTGTTCAGATCATTTAGGAAAGCTGGCGGAAACAGCCAATTCAGTCATACCGCATTGGGCAGATAATGAAGAGATCGATATTTCAGAGTTTTATGCCGGCTTTAATTATCTGTTTCAGATAGGTACAAAAGAAATGCGCGATAACGGATATACATTTGAGATAGAGGTACCCGAAGAAGGCTTGGAGTGTTATACATACGATATAATACACAACGAGCTTGTCCGTGACGAGAGACAGCCGAATGAGATCGTCAATCTGATGCCTAATATGACGGGCAAGGTCAACATTAAAATCGGGTCGAACGGAACAGGCACAATTGTTATGAAAGTTGTGACGCCGGAAGGCGAAAAAAGCATTAAATTAGTCAAATCGCAGTCATAATTAAAAAGGGGGGGATAAATATGTACTGTTCTGGCTGTGGTGCCAAACTTGATGATAATTATACGTTCTGCAATAAATGTGGGGTGCGAGTACAGCCACAGAATACAAGTAACGCTGTTAGATCGGCAGCGCTAAAGTTGCCTAATACCCATATTGTTATAATAATTTCTGTAATTTTAGCATTGCTTATAGTTGCATTTGTGACATTCGCTGTTGTACTATTCTCTGGTGGTTTGGGAACGATAACGGGAAAGTACGAGTATCTTAATGAAGACAACGGCTGTTATTACACAATAGATTTTAAATCAAACGGTACATGTATATTTACAGATGATACTCATGGCTATACACATTCTCGTTCAGGCTCTTATGAATATACTGACGGCGAATATATACTGAACTTTGCGTTTGATGATTTATATTTGCCTACTACATATAGTGCATCATTAAAAGGTGATATTTTAAGCGTTCGGCAAATAGCAGGCACAGGTCCGCTAAAATACGGCGGGAATTTTCACAGATGATAAATGAATGAGTTGACTATATTTTTTAATTGATGTAATTGGATTTTCTAAGGAGGTTTAACAATGTTTAAATATTCGGGAAAAAAGATCATGGCTCTTTCCAAGGTGATCTGCTGGATAGGTATTGTTGCTTTTACAATTATTGCAATACAATCATTTATAGAGGCAAATCGTCTGGATTATGTACGTTACGAATCTGAGTTCTGGGAGGCTACCATAAGAGGAACTATTTGGCTGTTAGGTGCTTTATTATCGTATTACTTCAGTTTGTTTTTACATGGCTTTGGAGAATTGGTAGATCGTTTTTGCGGAAATGATAATCTGAGTAAGTCGGGAATTATAAATTCGACTGAAATAGAAGAGTTGAAAAGGTTGAAAGAAAGATTTGACCGCGGTGAAATTTCCAAAGAAGAATATAATGAAAAAAGGTCGCTAATAATGAGAAAATGAATTAGATGTATTCATACAACGTCTCAAAATGACGGAACCGGAGCATTTCGTTTGAAATGCTCCGGTTTGTTATAATTGCACAAATACAGCTTGAAATCTTTCTGAAAGTTCTACATCTGAAATTTTCAAAAAATATTGCTATTTATAGAAAAATAATGTATAATACTTCTTGCACGCTGTAAATGCGTTGAAACCGAAGGTTGCACCGAAAGGTGGGAATTTCGGCGGAGTATGCGGGGTCACGAATCCCGCGAAAGGCTTTTACCCGCACAATGAAGTGGGGAAGGGTCCGCCAGTGACGGATACCCCCTGCAAGTGTTCCATATCCCGGCGAGATATCGTCAGGCAGGGAACACACGATATAGTGTAAGCGTAAAACAGCCTTCCCGGACACATAATCAAGTGCAAATATTACGAAAGGGGTAAACTACAGTGGCAGCAAAGGAAGTTGTAAGAGTTAAGATCAAGGGCTATGAACACGGAATCGTTGATGCGGCAGCGGCAAAGATCGTTGAGACCGCAAAGAGAACAGGTTCGAGAGTTGCAGGACCTATCCCGCTTCCCACAAACAAGGAAGTTATCACGATCCTTCGTGCAGTTCACAAGTACAAGGACAGCCGTGAACAGTTCGAGCTCAGAACTCACAAGCGTCTTATCGACGTAATCCGTCCGACAAACAAGACCATAGAAGCTCTCCAGAGTCTTGAATTGCCGGCAGGCGTAGAAATTTCCATGGAATTCTAAGCGATTCCCCACCGCGCACTTTCAAAAGTGCCAAAGAAAAGAAGTTTCGAGTTATGTCGGGTCACCCCGACCGCTAACCAAGGCAGACACGCTGCACTTGGTCACGTTGAGACAATGCTCAACCAATAACCAATAGGAGGAAAAACCATGAAAAAAGGTTTGATCGCAAAGAAGATCGGTATGACACAGATCTTTGACGAAGCGGGAAACGTTGTTCCCGTAACGGTAGTTGAAGCAGGCCCGTGTGTAGTCGTTCAGAAGAAAACGACCGAGAACGACGGATACGAGGCAGTTCAGCTCGGCTTCGGCGACGTATCGCCCAAGCACACAAACAAGCCCATGCAGGGACATTTCAAGAAGAACGACGTGCCTTTCAAGAAGACACTCAAGGAGTTCAGACTTGACGATATCTCCGGCATGAACGTAGGCGACATTCTCAAGGCTGATACTTTCGCAGCAGGAGACGTTATCGACGTTCAGGGCACAAGCAAAGGTAAAGGCTATCAGGGTGCTGTAAAGCGTCACAACCAGCACAGACTTAAGATGACACACGGTGCAGGCCCCGTGCACAGAGAGCCCGGCTCTATGGGCGCGTGCTCCTCGCCTTCGAGAATCTTCCCCGGCAAGGGAATGCCCGGTCACATGGGCGTGGACACTGTAACGGTCCAGAACCTCGTAGTCGTTAAAGTTGACGCGGAAAACAATCTTATCGCAATCAAGGGTGCTGTTCCCGGTCCTAAGGGCGGAGTGCTTTGCATTACTGATGCGGTTAAGGCGTAAGGAGGAGGATCACTATGGCAAACGTAAAAGTATATGATATGAACGGTCAGCCTGTTTCCGACCTCGAGCTTAATGATGCGGTATTCGGCATCGAACCGAACGCTGTGGTAATGCATGCTGCGGTAGTTAATTACCTCGCAAATCAGCGTCAGGGTACACAGTCTACCCTCACAAGAACTGAGGTAAGCGGCGGCGGCAAAAAGCCCTGGAGACAGAAGGGTACAGGTCATGCAAGACAGGGCTCCACAAGATCTCCTCAGTGGAGACACGGCGGAGTTGCACTCGGACCCAAGCCCAGAAGCTACAGCTACTCATTAAATAAAAAGGTCAAGAGACTCGCTCTCCTTTCCGCTCTTTCGTCAAAGTGCGCTGACAACGACATCGTAGTAGTTGACGCAATCAAGACGGACGAGTTCAAGACAAAGACGATCGTGAATATGCTGAAGGCTCTGAAAGTTGACGAAAAGGCTCTTATCGTTCTCGATACAGCTGACAAGAAGGTCATCAAGAGCGCAGCAAATATCCCCGGTGTAAAGACCACTCAGTACAACACTCTCAATGTGTATGATATCCTTAACTACAACAAGTTCATCGTTGTAAAGGATGCGGTGGCAAAGATAGAGGAGGTATATGCGTAATGGAAAGAACAGCACAAGACATTATCGTACGTCCGATAATCACCGAAAGATCGATGGAAGGCATCGCAGAACGCAAGTACACATTCAGAGTTGCGAATTTTGCGAACAAGATCGAAATAAAGAAGGCTGTCGAGAAGCTCTTCGGCGTTAAAGTCGAAAAAGTGAACACGATAAGCGTAAAAGGCAAGAAGAAAAGAATGGGCAGAAGCGAGGGCTATACCTCCGACTGGAAAAAGGCTATCGTAACACTCACAGCCGATTCCAAGACCATCGAGTTCTTCGACGGAATGATATAAGGAGTGAAGATAAATGGCTATAAAGACATATAAGCCCGTCACCCCCGGCAGACGCGGAATGACGGTCATTGATTACAGCGGCTTATCTAAGGTCGCTCCCGAGAGAAGTCTTCTCGAAACTCTCAAAAAGCATTCCGGACGCAACAGCTACGGACGTATCACAGTCAGACATAAGGGCGGCGGAAACAGAAGAAAGTACAGAGTTATCGACTTCAAGAGAAATAAGATCGGTATGTTTGCGGAAGTTAAGACGATCGAATACGATCCCAACCGTTCCGCATTCATCGCTCTCGTTGAGTACGAGGACGGCGAGAAGAGATATATCCTCGCTCCCGAAAAGCTCGGCGTAGGCGACAAGGTAAGAAGCGGCGCTGATGCTGATATCAAGCCCGGCAACGCTCTTCCGCTCGCTAATATCCCGGTAGGTACGGTCGTTCACAACATCGAGCTTCACCCCGGAAAGGGCGCACAGCTCGTTCGTTCCGCAGGAAACATGGCACAGCTCATGGCTAAGGAGAACGGTATGGCTCTCCTGAGACTCCCCAGCGGCGAACTCAGAAATGTTGCTGAGAACTGCATGGCTACCATCGGTGTAGTAAGCAATGCCGATCACGCTAACGTAAACTACGGTAAGGCAGGACGCATCAGACACATGGGCGTAAGACCTACTGTAAGAGGTTCCGTAATGAACCCGAACGATCACCCGCACGGCGGTGGTGAAGGTAAGTCTCCTGTAGGACGTCCCGGCCCTGTAACTCCGTGGGGCAAGCCCGCTCTCGGTTACAAGACCAGAAAGACAAACAACAGAACAGACAAGTTCATCGTAAAGAGAAGAAACGACAAGTAATCAACCGAATGCCGTTAAGATCCCGCTCCGGCGGAAGATCACGGCTCAAGCTGCTGTTAATAAGGGTGCGTGGCGCCGGCAGAACGGTGCGTAAAGCGTATCTCGTTAACTTGCAGCAAAGCTTGAAAGGAAATAATAATCATGAGCAGAAGCATAAAGAAAGGCCCTTATGTCCAGGAAGCTCTCTACAAGCGCGTTCTCGCAATGAACGAGGCTAACGAGAAGAAGGTTCTCAAGACATGGAGCCGCTCCAGCACAATATTCCCCGATTTCGTAGGTCACACGATCGCAGTCCATGACGGACGCAAGCATGTGCCGGTTTATATCACAGAGGATATGGTAGGTCATAAGCTCGGCGAGTTCGCTCCCACAAGAACATTCAAGGGTCATGTGGGCAGCAAGACCACCAAGAAGTAAGGAGGAGAAACGAATGGAAGCAAGAGCTGAATTAAGACAGGTTCGTATTTCTCCCCGTAAGGTAGGAATCGTCCTCGATCTGATCAGAAATAAACCCTGCGAAACAGCTATGGCTATACTCAAGAACACTCCCAAGGCAGCTTGCGAGCCCCTTGAAAAGCTCTTAAAGTCCGCTATGGCAAACGCAGAAAACAACCACAATATGGATCTCAGCCGCTGCTACGTTGCTGAAGCACACTGCGGCGCGGGCGTAACTCTCAAGAGGATCAGACCCGCAGCTAAGGGCAGCGCACACAGGATCTTAAAGAGAACGTCCAACATCGTTCTGGTCGTTAAGGAATCGGAATAAGGAGGTAAACACATGGGACAAAAAGTTAATCCGCACGGTCTCAGAGTAGGCGTAATCAAGGATTGGGATTCCCGCTGGTTTGCCGGAAAATCAACCTTTGGCGACACTCTCGTTGAAGACTACAAGATCCGTGAATTTCTTAAGAAAAAGCTTTATAAGGCAGGTATCCCCTCTATCGAGATCGAAAGAGACGCTGCCAAGGTAAAGGTTAATATCTCCTGCGCAAAGCCAGGTATGGTCATCGGTCAGAAGGGCGCAGAGATCGATAAGCTCAGAACCGAACTCGAAAAGCTCACAAACGGCAAGACCGTTCTCGTGAACATCATCGAGATCAAGAACCCCGACCTCTCCGCACAGCTCGTTGCAGAGAACATAGCTTCTCAGCTCGAAGCGCGTGTATCCTTCAGACGTGCAATGAAGTCCTGCATCGGCAGAACAATGAAGCTCGGCGCAAAGGGTATCAAGACTCAGGTCGCAGGCCGTCTCGGCGGTGCCGAGATCGCTCGTTCCGAGAGCTACCATGAGGGTACTATCCCGCTGCAGACACTCCGTGCAGACATCGACTACGGCGTAGCAAGAGCAAACACGACCTACGGCGTTATCGGCGTAAAGGTATGGATCTACAAGGGTGAAGTCCTCAAGGGCGAAGTTCGTGAGAACAGCAGCAGAAACGAAAGACCCGCAAGAAGAAGAAACGACAGGAATGACAGAAACGGCGAAGCAAGAAGACCCCGCCGTCCGAGAAATTCCGAGAGACCCGAAAGAACTAACGAAGGGGGTAATGAATAATGTTACTTCCAAAGAGAGTCAAGTACAGAAGACAGCAGAGAGGCCGTATGACCGGTAAGGCTCTGCGCGGAAACAAGGTAACAAACGGAGATTACGGTCTTCAGGCTCTTGAGCCCGCATGGATCACCTCCAACCAGATCGAGGCTGCCCGTATCGCTATGACGCGTTACATCAAGAGAGGCGGTCAGGTATGGATCAAGATATTCCCCGACAAGCCCGTTACAGAGAAGCCCGCTGAAACACGAATGGGTTCCGGTAAAGGTTCTCCCGAGTATTGGGTAGCAGTCGTAAAGCCCGGCAGAGTGCTCTTCGAGATCGCAGGCGTTTCCGAAGAAATAGCAAGAGAGGCTATGCGTCTCGCAATGCACAAGCTTCCTATCAAGTGCAAGTTTGTAGCAAAGGAAAAGGAGGCTGAAGAGTAATGAAGAAGATCACTAAAGAGATCAGAGACCTTTCCGAGATGGAACTGCAGAACAGAGCGGCAGAGCTCAAGCAGGAGCTTTTCAACCTTCGCTTCCAGCTCGCTGTAAACCAGCTCGACAACCCCACAAGAATAAAGGCGGTCAAGAAAGAGATCGCAGTTATCAAGACAATACAGCGTGAGCGTGAGCTTGCGGCTAAAAGCTGAGAGGGGAGGATAAACCGAAATGGAAGAAAGAAATCTTAGAAAGACAAGAGTCGGCAAGGTCGTAAGCAACAAAATGGAAAAGACCATTGTTGTAGCTATTGCGGATAACGTCCGTCACCCTCTTTACAACAAGATCATCAAGCGTACAATAAAGCTCAAGGCGCATGACGAGGAAAACACCTGCAATATAGGTGATACCGTTGAGATCATGGAGACAAGACCTCTCTCGAAGGATAAGAGATGGCGTCTTGTAAACGTGATAGAGAGAGCTAAGTAAGCGGAAGGAGCAAGTTATCATGATACAGATGCAGACACGTCTCAAGGTCGCTGATAACACGGGCGCAAAAGAGCTCATGTGCATCAGAGTCCTCGGAGGTACTCGCAGAAAATACGCCAATATCGGCGATGTAATTGTCGCTTCCGTAAAGAAGGCGACTCCCGGCGGCACCGTTAAGAAGGGCGACGTTGTAAAGTGCGTAATCGTTCGCTCCGCAACGGGTCTCAGAAGAAGCGACGGAACATATATCCGCTTCGATGAGAACGCAGCCGTTATCATCAAGGAAGACAAAACTCCCAGAGGTACTCGTATCTTTGGACCGGTAGCAAGAGAGCTTCGTGAGAAGGACTTCATGAAGATCCTGTCTCTTGCCCCCGAGGTATTATAAGGGAGGACTTGAAAATGAATAAGATCCACGTTAAAACAGGTGATGAAGTCCAGATCATCTCCGGCAAGGACAAGGGCAAGACCGGTAAGGTACTTCAGGTTGCTCCCGATGAGGGAAAGGTGATCGTTGAAGGTCTCAACATGGTAACAAAGCACGTCAAGGCAAGAAGACAGGATCAGCTCGGCGGTATCGTCAAGGCTGAAGGCGCCCTCTACGCAAGCAAGGTAATGCCCGTTTGCCCCAAGTGCAAGAAGCCCGTTCGTACCGGCAGTGAGATGAAGGACGGCAAGAAGATCAGAGTTTGCAAGAAGTGCGGCGCTGAACTTTGAGCCAAGGCTTGACGGAGCGGTCGGATAACAAAGCTTCCGGCTTCCGTCGGTAAGGAGAAAATAAAATGTCAACAATGAAAACCTATTATAAGGAGACCGTTGCTCCCGCACTTTTCAAGAAGTTCGGATACAAGAGCGTAATGGAAACTCCCAAGCTCGACAAGATTGTAATCAATGTCGGCTGCGGCGAGGCAAAGGACGATCAGAAGAAGATCGACGCAATAATGGGCGACCTTTCACAGATCACAGGTCAGAAGCCCGTGATCTGCCGCGCTAAGAAGGCTATCGCAAACTTCAAGCTCAGAGAAGGCAACATCATCGGTGTCAAGGTTACTCTCAGAGGCGAAGTTATGTACGAGTTCCTCGACAGATTCTTCAATATCGCGCTTCCCCGTGTCCGTGACTTCAGAGGTATCAACCCCAATTCCTTCGACGGCAGAGGAAACTACAGCGTAGGTATCAAGGAACAGCTGATATTCCCTGAGATCGAGTATGAGAAGATCGACGCTATCCGCGGTATGGATATCAACTTTGTAACAACAGCTAAAACAGACGAAGAGGCTAAAGAGCTGCTCACTCTTATGGGCGCTCCGTTCGCCAAATAAGAAAGGTTAAGGAAAAAACATGGCAAAGAAATCTATAGTTGCAAAACAGCAGCGCCCTGCAAAATTTTCTACCCGTTCTTATAACAGATGCAAAATATGCGGCAGACCTCACGCATATCTCCGCAAGTTCGGCATTTGCAGAATTTGCTTCAGAGAACTCGCATACAAGGGTCAGATCCCCGGAGTCAAGAAGGCAAGCTGGTAATTTTACATCATTAAATTAAGGAGGAAGCAGAAAATGCAGATCACTGATACTATCGCAGATATGCTTACAAGAATCCGCAACGCGAGTGCAGCAAAGCATCCCACGATCGATGTTCCCTGCTCGAACGTTAAGAAGCAGATCGCTCAGATACTTGTTGACGAAGGATATATCAAGAACTTCAGAGTAATCGAGGACAACAAGCAGGGCATCATCAGGATCACACTTAAGTATACTGAGAATAAGTCACAGGTTATTACAGGCTTGCGCAGAGTAAGCAAGCCCGGTTTAAGAATTTACTCGAACTGCAAGGATATGCCCAAGGTTATGAAGGGTCTCGGTATCGCTATCGTTTCCACTTCCAAGGGTATCATGACCGACAAGAAGGCAAGAGAGCTCCATGTCGGCGGCGAGATCCTCGCGTTTGTATGGTAATAAGGAGGAACAGGATATGTCAAGAATAGGAAAGCATCCCATTACTGTTCCCGCAGGCGTTGAGGTAAAGGTAGACGGTTCTACAGTAACAGTAAAGGGACCTAAGGGCACTCTTACAAAGGAGTTCAAGCCCTCAATGAAAATAACCGCAGACGGCGGAGAGATCAAGGTAGAGCGCCCCGATGACGAGGCGTCTAACCGCGCTCTCCACGGTCTTACAAGAACTCTTATCCACAACATGATAATCGGCGTTACCGAGGGCTTTCAGAAGCAGCTCGAGATCAACGGTGTCGGCTACAGATGCCAGAAGCAGGGCAAGGATCTTATCCTCAATATCGGTTACTCCCACCAGGTAGTAGTTTCCGATACAGAAGATATCACGATCGAAGCTCCCCAGCCCAACCAGATCATCATCAAGGGCATCGATAAGCAGAAAGTCGGTCAGTTCGCCGCAGAAGTTAGATCAAAGCGTCCTCCCGAGCCTTATAAGGGCAAGGGCATCAAGTACGTTGATGAAGTAATCAGACGTAAAGAGGGAAAAGCCGGTAAGGGCAAGAAATAAAACATAAGGAGTGATAATAAATGATCAAGCAGATAGACAGCAATAAAAATAGGATCAAGCGTCATCAGAGAGTCAGAAACAAGATCTCCGGTACAGCTTCCTGTCCGCGCCTTAATGTTTTCCGTTCCGCAAAGAACATCTATGCACAGCTTATCGACGATGAGGCAGGTGTTACACTCTGCGCGGCTTCCTCTAACGAGAAGAGCTTCAACGAGTACGGCGGAAACTGTGAGGCTGCCAAGAAGGTAGGCCTCGCTCTTGCGGAAAGAGCTAAGGACAAGGGTATAACCGACGTGGTATTCGACCGCTCCGGCTATATCTACCACGGAAGAGTCGCAGCGCTCGCAGACGGTGCTCGCGAAGGCGGACTCAATTTCTAAGTAATACAGGAGGAAAAGGCTTTGGCACTTATAGATGCATCCAAATACGAGCTCGCCGAAAAGGTAGTAGCGATAAACCGTGTATCCAAGACAGTCAAGGGCGGACGTATCATGAAGTTCTCCGCACTCGTAGTAGTCGGTGACGGCAACGGTATCGTAGGCTTCGGTCTCGGCAAGTCAAACGAAGTTCCCGATGCCATTCGCAAGGCTATCGAGGACGCTAAGAAGAACCTCATCAAGGTTTCCCTCAAGGGTACAACGATCCCCCACGAGACAGTCGGAAAGTTCGGCGCAGGCGCAGTCCTCATGAGACCCGCTCCCGAAGGTACCGGCGTTATCGCAGGCGGTCCCGTTCGTTCGGTAGTTGAAATAGCAGGTATCAAGAATATCCGTACAAAGTCCCTGCGTTCCAACAATCCCTGCAACGTTGTAAGAGCAACGATCGCCGGACTTGCTTCCCTCAGAGATGCTGAGCAGGTTGCTGCAATCAGAGGAAAGACAGTCAAGGAAATATTAGGCTGAAAACGGAGGAAACAGTTATGAAGATTAAACTCGTTAAGTCCCTCATCGGCCGTAAGGACAGCCATATCGCAACTGCAAAGTCTCTCGGTCTCAGAAAGATCGGCGATGTTACAGAGCAGCCCGATAATGCGGCTACAAAGGGAAAGATCGAAGAGATCAAGTATCTCGTAGAAGTTACAGACTAAAATCAAATAATAGGAGGTGTAACAATGAAGCTACACGAATTATCTCCTGCTGAAGGCGCAACAAAGGAAGTAAAGCGTATAGGCCGCGGACATGGTTCCGGTCAGGGCAAGACGGCAGGTAAGGGTCATAAAGGTCAGTGGGCTCGTTCCGGCGGCGGAGTAAAGCCCGGATTCGAGGGCGGTCAGACAAAGCTCGCTATGCGTATCCCTAAGCGCGGATTCAACAACATCTTCGCTGCGGAGTATGCTACCGTGAATGTATCCGATCTCGAAGCTCGTTTTGAGAGCGGTGCAGAGATCGATGCCGCTGCACTGGTTGATTCCGGACTCGTTAAGAAGGTTTATGACGGTATCAAGATCCTCGGAAACGGAGAACTTACTATGAGCTTTACCGTTAAGGCTTCCAAGTTTACCGCAGCTGCTGCGGAAAAAATCGAGAAGGCGGGCGGAAAGGCTGAGGTGGTATAATGTTTGAAGTCTTTCGCAATGCGTGGAAGGATGTAAACCTCCGCAAAAAGATTTTATACACATTATTTATCATCGTTATTTTCCGCTTCGGTTCAAATGTATTTGTTCCTTTCCTTGATATGAGCGCGATCTCGGAGCTTATGGGAGATGAATCCCTTTTAAGCTTCCTCGATACAATGACAGGCGGATCGCTCTCCAACGGTACGCTGCTCGCTATGTCGATCACGCCGTATATCAACGCTTCCATCATCATTCAGCTTCTCGCCGTGGCGATCCCGGCTCTTGAGAAGATGCAGAAGGAAGGCGACGAGGGACGTAAACGCCTCAATACCATTACCAAACTCACTTCACTCGGTCTCGCAATACTCCAGGCAGTAGGCTTCTACTTCCTGCTCAGAACAAGAGGCGCAGTCAAGTACACCGAAGGTTTCGACGGCGTGCTTGCGGCCGTAACGATAGTTGCCTGCTTCGTAGCCGGCGCATCGTTCATCATCTGGCTCGGAGATCAGATCAATGAAAAGGGTATCGGCAACGGTATCTCGATGATACTCTTCGCGGGTATCGTAGCAAGAATGCCCTCCGCGGTATTCGCGCTCGTTCAGTCTATGACAGCGGATATGAAGAATGCTATACTTGTTCCTGTCGTTGGCATTATCTTCGTTGTAATGATAGGACTCGTAGTCCTTATGACAAATGCGGAAAGACGTATCCCCGTCCAGTACGCAAAGCGCGTGGTCGGCAGAAAAATGTACGGCGGTCAGTCCTCCTACATTCCGATCAAGGTCGCTATGGCAGGCGTTATGCCGATCATCTTCGCGATGTCGGTAATGGCACTCCCCCAGACGATCTGCTCGTTCTTCGGCATCTACGGAAACGGCGATACATTCTGGGATGGATTTGTAAGGCTGTTCAGCCAGGCAAGCTGGGTATATGCGATCCTTTACTTCCTTCTTATCATCGCATTCAACTACTTCTATATCTCTATCCAGTATAATCCCGTGGAGATCGCCAATAATCTGAAGAAAAACAACGGTGCTATACCGGGTATCCGTCCCGGCAAGCCCACATCGGACTTCATCTACAACTCTCTCTCGAAGATCTCTCTTATCGGTGCAATGTTCCTCGCGTTCATCGCAATCTTCCCGATAATCTTCAGACAGCTCTCGGGCATAAACATCTCCCTCGGCGGTACAACAATGCTGATCCTTGTAGGTGTTGCACTCGAAACTGTACGTTCTCTTGAGAGCCAGATGATGATGCGTCATCACAAGGGCTTCCTTGAATAAGCAACAGACCGCTTTCACGGTCGTTTAGTTAGTAAGGAGAAAATATGAACCTGATCTTTTTAGGCGCTCCCGGCGCAGGAAAAGGAACACAGGCGGAGATCGTCTGCGAAAAGCTCGGAATTCCCGCACTTTCTACTGGAAATATGCTCAGAGAAGCAGTTAAAAACTCGACTCCTACAGGTCTTGCGGCTAAGGAATATATGGACAGGGGTGACCTTGTTCCCGATGAGATAGTCATCGGTATCCTCAAGGACAGGATCGCAAAGGACGACGCAAAGAACGGCTTCATTCTTGACGGATTTCCGAGAACCGTGGCTCAGGCGGAAGCGCTTGACGCTATGGGCGTGAACATCGACAAAGTCATCGAGATCTATGTTCCCGATGACAAGATATGCGCGAGACTTTCCGGAAGACGTGTTTGTGAAGGCTGCGGCGCATCCTATCACATCGAGCATAAGCCCACTAAAGTTGAGGGCGTATGCGACAGCTGCGGAGCAAAGGTCGTTCAGAGAGTTGACGACAAGCCCGAAACAGTCCTCTCAAGACTTGCAACATATCACGAGAAGACCGCTCCGCTCAAAGATTACTACTCCGCTAAGGGCAAGCTCAAGACCGTTATCGGTCAGGACGGTATCGCTGATACCGCAAAGCTTACTCTTGAAGCGATAGAAGGATAAGCAGATGATAAAAATTAAGTCGTCGGCTGAGCTCCGTAAGATGCTCCAGGCAAACGAGATCGCCGCACAGGCGCTCGCGCTTGCCGGAAGATCGGTCAAAGCCGGTATGAGTACATGGGAGCTCGACAAAATAGTTCATGATTTCATTGTAAGCAAAGGCGCGATCCCCTCGTCCCTCGGATATGGGGGATTCCCGAACAGCTGCTGCATTTCCGTAAATGAGGAGCTGATCCACGGTATCCCTTCCAAGAAGAAGATCATCAAGGAAGGCGATATCGTAACGGTAGATGTCACAACGCTCTATAAGGGCTGGCAGGGCGACAATGCCCGTACCTTCAAAATAGGTACGGTGTCACCCGAGGCCGAGCGGATAATGAAGATCACCGAAGAGGCACTCTGGAAGGGCATTGAACAGGCCGTTCCCGGAAACCGCGTGGGAGATATCTCCGCGGCAGTTCAGCAGCACGTTGAAAGCAACGGCTACCACGTTGTAAGACAGTATGTCGGACACGGAATAGGTACCGAGATGCACGAAGATCCCGAAGTCCCGAACTTCGGCAAGGCAGGAAGAGGACCAAGACTTGTTCCCGGAATGACGATCTGCATCGAGCCTATGGTCAACGAGAGCACGCCCGATGTAAAGGTGCTCGGAGACAAGTGGACGGTAGTGGAGGCAAACGGAAAATTAAGCGCACATTTCGAGCACTGTATCGCTGTTACAAACGATAAGCCGCTCATTATGACGCTTGAAGCACATTGACGGTATATGGAATTTGTCAGAGGTATGGTCGTTATAAGCAGAGCAGGGCGCGATAAGGGGTATCCTCTCGCAGTGCTCGGCTCCGAAAACGGAAGGATCATAGTCGCAGACGGCGGCGAAAGACCCCTTTCAAGACCAAAGAAGAAAAATCCATTGCACCTTGCAGCTACAAAAAAGACCGTCGAGGTGGACAACGTTTCGGATAAGGCGCTCAGAAGGGCGCTGCGCGGTATCATGGACAGAGACAAAGCCGGAGACGCGGCATTTCAGTCAGTACAGGAGTGTGAATAAAGCTTGTCTAAAGAAGATGTGATCGAAGTAGAAGGAACTATACTTGAGGCACTTCCGAATGCCACATTTCAGGTAGAGCTCCAGAACGGACATAAGATACTTGCCCATGTAAGCGGAAAGCTCAGAATGAACTTCATAAGAATTCTTCCGGGCGACAAGGTGACGGTTGAAATGTCGCCTTATGACCTGACAAAGGGCCGCATCACATGGAGAGCCAAGTAATTCAACCTTAAAGGAGGGTTATCACAATGAAAGTAAGACCTTCGGTAAAGCCTATGTGCGATAAGTGCAAGGTTATAAAGCGTAAGGGCAAGGTAATGGTTATCTGTAAAGACCCTAAGCACAAGCAGAGACAGGGCTGATGCTCTGAAATTTATAGGAGGAAAAGATTATGGCAAGAATCGCCGGTGTGGATCTCCCGAAGGAGAAACGTGTTGAGATCGGTCTCACATACGTTTACGGTATCGGAAGAAAATCCGCTAATGATATTCTCGCAAAAGCAGGCGTAAATCCTGACACCCGTGTCAAGGATCTCACAGAAGCCGAAGAAGCTAAGATCCGTGAGATAATCGACAACGGCTATGTAGTAGAGGGTGACCTCAGACGTGATGTTGCGCTCAACATCAAGAGACTCGTCGAGATCAACTGCTACCGCGGAACACGTCACCGCAAGGGACTCCCCTGCAGAGGTCAGAGAACAAAGACCAATGCAAGAACTCGCAAGGGTCCTAAGAAGACGATAGCTAACAAGAAGAAGTAATCACAAAGGGGGTAAATAAATGGCACAGGCTAAAGCAGGCGGAAAGAAGCCCGTTATCCGCAGACGCCGTGAAAGAAAGAACATCGAAAACGGCTCGGCACATATCCAGTCTTCTTTCAATAATACAATAGTTACTATAACAGACCTTCAGGGCAATACCCTTTCCTGGGCAAGCGCAGGCGAGCTCGGATTCAGAGGTTCCAGAAAGTCCACTCCTTTCGCAGCACAGTCCGCAGCTGAAACAGCAGCTAAGGCAGCTATGGAGCACGGTCTGAAGACTGTTGAAGTATATGTAAAGGGTCCCGGAGCAGGACGTGAAGCTGCTATCAGAGCTTTACAGGCTGCAGGACTTGAAGTGCGTATGATCAAGGATGTAACTCCTATCCCGCACAACGGATGCCGTCCGCCCAAGAGACGCCGCGTCTGATCAGAAAACCGAGTTTATCCATAATTTACTCGGTGTCGGCGGCAGGTCTGCCGCGTAAACTGCGGTTTACTGCAAGGCAGCTGCTGAGAAACGATATTATTTAAAACAATTACGGAGGTTAATATGGCAGTAGACAGAACCCCGGTGCTCAAAAGATGTAAGGCACTCGGAATAAGCCCCATGGTTATGGGTTACGGCAAGGAAACAAACAGAAACAAGAATGCGAACCAGAGAAAAAAGGTTTCCGAATACGGACTTCAGCTCAAGGAAAAGCAGAAGCTCAAGTTCATCTACGGTGTACTCGAAAAGCAGTTCTATCATTACTATGAGATGGCTGTAAAGGAAGAGGGCATCGCAGGTCACAACCTTATCAGACTCCTCGAATCCAGACTTGACAATGTTGTTTTCAGAGCAGGCTTTGCTATCACAAGACGTGAAGCAAGACAGTTAGTTGGTCACGGTCACTTCACAGTGAACGGCAAAAAGGTGGATATCCCCTCTTACAGGATCAAGGAAGGCGATGTTATCGCACTCTCCGAGAGAAGCAAGAAGAGCCCCAAGTTTGCTCAGATCGCGGAAGCTGCCGGCGGAAGACTCATACCCTTATGGCTTGAAGTGAACAAGGAAGCTATGACAGCTAAGGTTGCAAGAATGCCTCAGCGCGACGAGCTCGACTACGAGATCGAAGAGCAGCTTGTTATCGAGTTGTATTCTAAGTAATAGCTTTTTGGCATATAATGCTAATGGTGCGGTTATTTTTAATTCACGGTCAGACCTAAAATATGCCGCCTGACGTGCATATTCACCATGATTTAAAATTAATCGGGGCAGCCTTGTTCGATCAAAATATGATCTCTGAAGAATTAAAGTGCCCTTTATAGTTCACAGACAAAAGAGCTGTCCGCGGTGCGTAAGCCGCGCCCGCAGACAGCCTGATTACAGCAGGAGGGTCAAGGAATGCTTGAAAAAATCGAAAAGCCTGAAATAGAGATCGTTAAGCTTAAGCCTGACGGGAAGTACGGAATGTTTGTTCTCGAACCTCTTGAGGCAGGCTACGGCAACACTCTGGGCAACAGCCTCAGACGTGTTTTGCTCTCCTCTTTGCCCGGCGTTGCGGTGACATCGGTGAAAATCGACGGCGTACAGCACGAGTTTTCCACTATCCCGTGTGTTAAGGAAGATGTTACCGAAATCATCCTGAATATCAAGGGTCTTATCGCAAAAATGTACGGTGATGCGCCCAAGACCGTCTGCATCGAGGCAGAGGGCGAGTGCGAAGTTACCGCAGGTGATATAAAGTGCGACAGCGAGATCGAGATACTCGATCCCGGAATGCACATTGCGACTCTGAGTGCAGGTGCTAAGCTTTATATGTCGCTTACCTTCGACCGCGGAAGAGGATATGCTTCCGCAGAGAAGAACAAGTCGATAATCCAGCCGGCTATCGGCGTTATAGCGGTTGACAGCATCTACACACCTGTTCTTAAGGTAAATTACAGTGTTGAGAATACCCGTGTAGGTCAGAGAACCGATTATGACAAGCTCATAATCGAGGTCTGGACAGACGGCACGATCTCGGCAAAGGAAGCCGTTTCTTACGCAGCGAAGGTCCTGTGCGATCACCTTGCACTCTTCGTTGATCTTTCGGACGAGCTTACACAGCCGGAGCTTATGGTAGAGAAGGACGACAAGAGCAAGGACAAGATACTCGAAATGACTATCGAGGATCTCGATCTCTCGGTACGTTCGTTCAACTGCCTGAAGCGTGCAGGTATCAATACAGTCGATGACCTTATCAACAAGTCTCAGGAAGATATGATGAAGGTAAGAAACTTAGGTAAGAAGTCCTTCGAAGAAGTACGCGCGAAGCTTCAGTCTCTCGGACTGGATCTAGCTTCGATCGATGATGAATAATTGACGGGATCACAGTCCGTCGGAAAGGAGAACCATAATGGCAATGAGAAAATTAGGCAGAACGACCGATCATAGAAAGGCTATGCTCAGAGCTATGGTTACATTCTTACTCGAAAACGGAAAGATCGAGACTACCGTTTCGAGAGCAAAGGAAGTACGCAGTGAGGCAGAGAAGATGATCACTCTCGGCAAGAAGGGAGATCTTCATTCCAAGCGTCAGGTTTTTGCATACGTTACAAAGGAATCCGTTTCCAAGAAGCTGTTTGACGAAATAGCTCCCAAGTACACAGAGAGAAACGGCGGTTATACAAGGATCGTAAAGATCGGTCCGAGACGCGGTGATGCGGCTGAAATGGCTATCATCGAACTCGTTTGAGACGTATAAATACTATATTTCTATCGAAATATAGACAAATTCACAATGCACAATTCACAATTCACAATTGTGGAGCGCGCTTTGCGCGCAGATCTGAATCGTGACGAAATTACTTGATTTTGCCTATGGATAGATACTAATTTAGTATAAACAGCTATTCAAAAGCCCGTTGTATGCGAAAGCATACAACGGGCTTTTTCTGTACAAACTCCGGAATCTGTCTCCCCATTGAAGAAAGCAGAATAGTAGCATCAGAACAATTAAATATTCTGCGCGGCAGTCAATGAGTCGCCGCCTGTGCAAGATGTGAGATAAACACTCACTTGTGCGGCGCATCAGTTTAGGGGGTCAAGCCACCTTTTTCAAAGGGTGATCTCCCCGCAAACGGGGAGGTGTCACCGTCAGGTGACAGAGGGGCTGACCGACAGACATTGCGGGGTCACAGGGGTGTCTCCCCTTTAGAGGGGAGATGGCACAAAGTGCCAGAGGGGCTGACCGACAGACTCAGAGCCCCTCTTCTAATAAATCTCTTAAAATCTCTTGAAATCTCTAAAATTTCTCTCACAGCAGTGCGCGCCACTCGGGAATGATCGCTGCGATAGTGTCGATATCGCTGATCTCGGCGGAATCGCGGAGCCTGTCGAAGCAGTCCTGCTGATCGTCGGGGAATGAGAAGCCGGCAAGCTGCTCAACAACATCGTCAATCGCCAGTGTATCAAAGCATTCGAGAGCTTCGGAAAGCTGATCGAGAAGCGGAGCTACATCGTCCGAGGTCGCAGCTACAAGATCCTTCGCTTCTTCATGCGGAACATGCGGTCCGAGTATATCCTTCATCTCGCGGTACATCGCAAGCATCTTCGCTGTCTTTTCCTTTATCAGCTGTACATTGTTCTCGTTGCCCGCCTTTTCAAGCTCGGCTGCAAGATCGGCAAGCTCCATTGCTCCGATCTGACGCGATGTGCTCTTGAGAGAATGCACCTCAACGGTGTATTCGTGAATGTTGCCCGCGTCAAAATGCTGCTGAATGACATCAGCCTTTTTGTCGATAGCGGAATAGTACTCCTTCATTACCGTCATAAACAGATCCGCGCTTCCGAGACGCTCTATCGCAGTCTTTGTGTCAAGTCCGTCGATCGCTATCTCCGGCTGGAGGAACTTCTTCTCTTCAAGCGCCTTTTCTGCTTCTTCCGCTGTTATCGGCACGATCTTATCCTCCGGCAGCCACTTGTGCAGTTTCGCCGTTATATCCTTCAGATCTATCGGCTTCGCCACAAAGTCGTCCATGCCCTCGGCAAGGAACATCTCCTTTGCCCCGCTGACTGCATTCGCCGTAAGCGCGATTATCGGTATGTTGTCATACTCCGGCATAAGTCTGCGTATGATGTGAGTTGCCTCTATTCCGTCAACTTCCGGCATCATGTGATCCATAAATACTGCATCATAGCTTGCCTGATTCATCATATCTATTGCTTCGCCGGCACTTCCGGCAAGATCAACACTCATCTGCAGCGGTTCAAGAAGTCCCTTTGCAACTGTAAGGTTGACCGCGTTATCATCAACAACAAGAATGCGGGCTTCCGGCGCAACAAAGTTGAACGCTTCTTCTTCCGCTGTGTCGGTAAAAAGCTTGATATTGCTGATGCCCATTGCGTTGTAAAGCCCCAGTGAATATATCGGCTTGCGTATAATATGCACGTTCGGCAGAAGTATGCTGCTCCTGCTCGCATAATCCGCAATCGCAAGGCAGTTGATATCGCTGTGCTTTTCAAGATAGTTAAGCATTGAGTTCGTAAGCTGATTCTTGTCGATTATCAGATAATCCGGCTTGTACGCGTCAAGCTCGTCCGGCTTTTCTATCTCTATGTAGTCTGCGTTAATGCGTTTAAGATCGCGGAAGAGCTGATCCTTGACATACTCGTTCTCACAGCATACCACAACATTGAACTTGTTCTCGGGTATCGGAACCGACGGCATTCTGTCAACAATTTTCTGCGGTATCTTGATAAAGAATGTAGTTCCCTTGTTGTATTCACTGTCGAAGCGGATGCTTCCGCCCATAAGACCGAGAAGCTGCTGGGTGATCGCAAGTCCGAGACCTGTTCCCTCAACGTTGCGGTTGCGCTTGCTGTCAACCTGCTGGAATGAGTTGAACAGCTTCTTCTTGTCCTCGTTCTTGATACCTATACCTGTATCCTTTATCTCGATCTTGAGGATAACATCGTTTTCCTCGTCTTCGTGGAACTCGCAGCCTATCTTGAGACTGACATTTCCCTTTGTCGTGAACTTTACCGCGTTGTTCAGTATATTTATAAGTATCTGATGTATGCGGAAGTTGTCGCCGTACAGCATTCTCGGTATGTCCGGCGCAATATCCATGGTAAATTCGATATCCTTGTCGCCGATACGCGTGTTGACGATGTTCGCAACATCATTCACAATAGAGAGCGGCTCGTAATCGTCCGGTATGATCTCCATTTTTCCGGATTCTATCTTCGAGAAGTCAAGAATATCGTTGATTATAACAAGCAGGTTCTTTCCTGCAACCTTTATCTGATTGACAAAGTTTCTCGCATTCGTCGACATTTCCTCTCTCAGTGCGAGATCAACCATTCCGAGAACCGCATTCATAGGCGTTCTTATCTCATGGCTCATATTTGCAAGGAAGTCGCTCTTCATGCGCGAAGCGGTCTCTACTGCAAGGTTTGTCTTGTACAGCATGTGGTTCTTGTATGCAATATCGGAAAGTACGCCCGCGATAGTGTACAGGGAATGCGCTGCCTTGTCGATAGTTTCCTTGTCAACGATCCTGACTTCATGCACAGCCTTGACGTATTCATCGGGATCGATGTTGAGGTTCTCCGCTATCTTGCGGAATTCCGAGAGAACAGGCGGTTTTGTGAGCACCTGACCGCCTATGAAGCTTCCGATCATCTGACCGTTTGCCATTATAGGCGCGGCGAAATCCACAAGTCCCGCATGACAATAGTAAGAACACGGTCCGCCGTTCTCCATTGTGAGCTCGGCGCCGTGCTTATCGCACTCAAAGCATTTCATACAGCCGAAAAGAGAACGGCGGGTATGCTTCATACAGAAATCCGTGAAATTGGAGCCCTGTGTTACCGCAACGCCGTTTTTATCCGCTGTAAGTGCCGCCATTCCGGTCATATCGGAGAATGCGTCCTGTATCTGCTGGAGCATCTTCACATCAATAAGATCGGTAAGGCGGAGTTCTTCCATTTCTTCTACATTGCTGTTGTCTGCCATCTTGTTTTCTCCTTTATGCGAGGTTTGCGATAGTTGCAAGAAGCATTTCCATATTGATCGGCTTTAAAAGGTATCCGCGAGGTTTAAGCGACATTATCTCCTCAACCTTATCTCTTTCCGAGACGCCGGTAAGGAAGCAAACCGGTATTTTTGCGAAATTGGTGTTTTCTTTCATCATTCTGAAAATAGCAGCACCGGTCATTATAGGCATCTCGTAGTCGAGGATAACAAGATCGACTTCGTTCATTGAGAGGAACCTTTCCACCATAACGCCGTTGAGCATTGCGGTAACATCGTACTTGTCCTCGAGCGCAGCCTTTATCATCTTGAGTATAGTGCGGTCATCATCGACAACAAGGATCTTCTTTCGGGTATTGTCGTTTACCTGCTGGGTATGACCTCTTTCGAGGAAGGCTATGACGCTGAGCGCGATATTATCCGAGGAGATAGGTCTGCGGATAATAAGATCAGCTGTCTGCGGATAGTTATTCTCAAACTCGGTGCAGTCATCGGCTCTGCCGATAACGATTATAGGCGCACCGTTGTAGTTGGTATTGGCTTTAAGACGGGGAAGCTGCGATGCGGATTCACTGTATGCGGTATCAAGGAATACAAGATACACATCGGGTTTTACCACATCGAAGTGATTGAGGACATCTTCCCATATATCCGTTGTCGTGTATGATGTGAAATACTTCTTTGTATATGTAAAAAAGTCTTTTACAACGCTTGGAGAGTCGCCCTGATTGATAAGCACCTTATACTTCATTACAAATACCTCCTCGTCATATAACAATTTTAGACAAATGCACAATGCACAATTCACAATGCACAATTATGGAGCGCGCTATGCGCGCATATCTGAATCGTGACGAAATCACTCGGTTTTGTTTACGGATAGTTACCAATTTAGTATTATACCTGTGACCGTAATTTTAATTATAGCATATTATTCAATAAAACGGCTGGTATTTTTCAACTTTTGTTTAATAATACCATAAAATTCAGCAATTTGAACAATCTAAATAATTAATGTGTCCTCAACAACTGCCTTTTGGCAGTTGTTGTTCCGAAATCCGCAAAGCGGACTTCGGAAAGCCTTAAAAATACGCTTTCTCGAAGATTTCTTTAATGCGTGCGTCCATGCACGCATTTGGAAATCTTCT
>JAFVBZ010000256.1 GCA_017479645.1 Ruminiclostridium sp.
ACAGATCAGTGTGATCTTGCAGTCGGGATTGGTTATTGTTCACAAAGCCAATTGTGCTACTATACAAAAATGAACATATTTCCGAAAACAGCGTAACTTTTTGCCTTTTTATTCGTTTTATATAGTAGAGGAAATTTTTATATATCGGAGGTCTGAAATGAGAAAAACATCAAAGCTTATATCTTTTGCAGCAGCGGCAGCCCTGCTTCTTTCGGGGTGCGGAACGGGAACCCCCGCACCGGCGGTGTCAGAAAGCGAAACTACAACGACATCTGCTGCTGCGGAAAGCGGTATGTTTGTTTCTGAGAATACACTGCCGGCACCTGAGAATACAACGACAACTTCGGAGATCACCACAGATGCTTCGACGTCCGCTGCAACCAAAGTCTATCCGAATGAACTGCCTAACGACCATTATGAGCTTGACGGGAGGATCAGTCTCTATAAGATAGTCATTGGTGAGCATGAACATGACATCATTGATACTTCAGATAATGCACTTATGGAACTCGGAAACGGAAAACTCATCGACGCTCTTAAAATTTTTTGCGTGATGCGTGGTTTTGCGCCTATTGAAAACGCACACACTATTCCTGCAGGCACATTGGATCCGGATGATGTGTATTATGAATTAAGTCCCGGATTCGGAAAATATGAATCCATTATGGAGCTTGCGGATGATACATTTGTTTCCGAGATTCGGGAGTGGTCGGGGTATTATGCAATAGAGAAGCCTTCCGAGCTTTTAGACAATAATGCTGTGTCCGGTTTCGCATTATCCGATGCTCTGGAGAGAAGCCTTAAAGTTGTTGACGGAAGGACATATCTCACAAAAACAGGATATCTTGACGGGCACACATTAAAAACAAAGATCGTTGGTGTGATAAGCAGTGATGAAAGCAGTATAGAGTATCAGCTTTGTACTATCTGTCTTGACGAATCGCCCGAAGCACTTGCAATATCAGAAGTGATACCGCAATTCTATTATGAGCATTCAATCATGAAGCTTGTAAAAAAAGATGATAAATGGCTCATATCACAGATCAGATTTCCGCTCGGAAATGAAGAGCCAAACAATGAATCGTTTATGAGCAATAATAATATTTTATTCTGATGGGCTGTTTATACCAATGAAGATGTGGAAACCGGAGAAAATGATGATGAAAAAGAATAAGATACTTGCAGCAGCACTTTTGGCGTCTGTGCTGATATCGGGCTGTGCCGGCGTAAACTCACCGTCCGGGACAGAACGGGAGAAGATAATAACAACTGCCGATATGACGGAAACCTCTTCGCGGGAAACGTTCGTTGGTACAGATACAGCTGTTACAGAAGCAACAAAAGGAGGAACGGACATTGAAGCCGACTGGCTTGAAAAGCTTACGGAGATCGTACCGCCGCCCGATGATCCGAAGTGTACGGGAACAGCCGAAATGCGCGCGGCTGCCGAAAAGCGGTTAGGTGCGAAGCTCCCCGACGACTATATAGAGCTTATCAATACATACGGCGATGGCTGTTTCGGCTATGTGTTCAATGTTTATAATCCGTTTTCGGATAACAAGTATTACAACCTTCTCACCAATGAAGAACAGTATTTCTATGAAGATTTTAAACGGCATTCTATAGAGGACGGCTATTATGATTCCGACGGAATGGCGGTTAATGTCTTAAATCACAGATATGTCAACGGAAAGTATCCTTTGTATGGCGGCTGGTATGACAATGAGGGCTGCCCATTCGGTTACTATCCCGCAGATAACGGTATTCTCGCCTGCTGTCAGTGCGAAGGTCAGTACACGGTGTACTGGAAGACCGGAAGCGACAGGTGGACTATAGTTGCATACGAGCGATATGGCGAGTATTCTGAGTTTGATATGACCTTGACAGAATTTTTGTATAAGGAGATCACAAGAGAAATAAATTTTGGTGATATGTACGATTATCTTACGGAAAAAGGCAAGGTATTCATACCGTTTGAGGATACATCTGAGGAATGCAGAATAAAGGAAGAGGATTACAAATACAAGGGATAAACCAAAAGGCTCCCGAATACCTGTCAGGATAAACAAAAACGCGGTGTTTCCGGCATGGAATGACCGCGTTTTGTAATATCCGTTGCGTAAGCGTAAATAATATGCTATAATTTTTTGAAAACGCACTAATATTTTTATCCGATATCCGTCTTATATTATAGAAGATAATACGGGGAGGCAGGTAAAATGACCGATAATGAAATAATAAGCCTTTATTGGGCAAGAGATGAACGAGCGATAAAGGAAACCGATGTGAGGTATGGGCAGTTCTGTTATACTCTCGCGTATAATGTGCTGCATACAAAGGAAGATGCGGAGGAATGTGTCAACGATACATACAATACTGCATGGAACTCTATCCCGCCTCAGAAGCCGGAGCATTTCAGACCGTGGCTTGGAAAGGTCGTCCGGAACATCTCCATTGACCTATGGGACAAGCTCCATGCCAGGAAGCGCTTTGCGGGGACGGAGATATTATTTGATGAGATAGCCGAGATCGTTCCCGCGGCATCTGATGTTGAGAGCGAGGCTGATGCGGCGCAGCTCGGCCGGATAATAAGCCGCTGGCTGGAAAAGCAGTCTGAGCGTGACAGAATGTTCTTTATACTGCGGTACTGGAAGAGCGAATCACTGAAAAGTATCGCTAAGCGCCACGGCGTCAAGGAAAACAATCTTGCACAGAAAATGTACACGATGCGGCAGAGCTTAAAGATCTGTCTCGAAGAAGAGGGGGTGCGGATATGAGCGGATATACAGCCGAAAGGAAGCTGTTCATGGGAATTACGGAGATAGATGATGAACTTATCACAAAGGCGTTCGAGACTGATATAAAGCTTTCATTCAGACGAAAATTCACACGATTCGCTGTCCGCACGACAGCGGCGGCAGCTGCCGCAATAGTTGCAGCAGTGGGTATAGGACGGCTGCTCGCGCCTGAAAATCTGCTTCTGGCAGCTGCGGCGCAGATACCCGATAAGACTGTTTTTGAAACAATGGACTACGAACAGCGCAGAGAGATATTCGATAATGCCGATACAGCGTGTACAGATCTGAACGGATTTTACCGAAGTACGATGAGGGCTTTCCTGTCCGGCACGGAAGAAAACAGTATATTTTCTCCGGTGGGAGTTTACAACGGGCTGAGTATAGCCGCTGAAATATCCGGCGGAAACACCCGTGCGCAGATAATGCGGCTCCTCGGAGCGAGTGATATCGAAACTCTCCGGTCACAGACAAGGGACTTGTGGCTTTCCGATTATCGTACAAATTACAAAGCCAAGCAGATAACGGCAAACTCGCTGTGGCTCGATGAAGATATAACCTACAACGCCGACACGCTTGATATACTCGCCCGGGAACATTATGCTTCCACATTCAGCGGCAAAATGGGAACAGAACAGTATGACAGGGCGCTCCGGGGCTGGCTCAACGTACAGACGGACGGTCTGCTGAAAGAATATGCCGATAAAGTTACGATGCAGCCGCCGGAGGGATTTGATATCCCGGTGCTGGAGATCGCCTCAACGGTCAATTTCTATGGCAAATGGAATAATGAGTTCGACAGAGCGGACACATACAGTGATATCTTCCACACGCCCGACGGCGATGTATCCTGTGATTTCATGCACCAGAAAGAGATGCAGGGACGATACTTCTGGGGGCAGAAATTCAGCGGGTGCGTTATGAGCTTCAAGGACAACGGTGCCGGGATCCGGTTTATACTTCCGGACGAGGGATATGATACAGATGACCTGCTGAATGATCCGGAAGCTATGTATTTTCTCGCGGATAAATTTCCGGATATAGAGAAAAAAATGCCTGATGATGACTCTTTCGGCAGTAAGTTTGTGTATATCGACCTGTCCGTGCCGAAATTCGATATTGCCGAGAATGCCGATCTTAAAGAGGGACTGAAAGAGCTCGGCGTTACGGATATGTTCGATATGGAAAAGGCGGATTTTACTCCGCTTACCGATGTTCCGCTCGTAGCCGCATCTAAAATAAGCACAGCGTCAAGAGTAATGATAGATGAGGAGGGCTGCAAGGCTGTTTCTTATATAGAGATCGGATTCAGTGCAGGCAACGCTGCGCCGCCCGACGATCATGCCGAATTGAAGCTTGACCGTTCGTTCCTGTTCACTATCTTCACGCAGAGAGGACAGCCGCTCTTTACAGGTGTTGTAAGATATCCGGATACTCACTGAATTGCAGCAGGGTATAGAGAAAAATTTTTCAGAAAAAGTGTAACCTTTGCACCGTTTTTGTCGTTTATATTTATAGAAGCTTCTGAAATGACATCGCCGGGAGGAAATATGGAAGACGAAAAGATAATCCTGCTGTACAAGGAGCGCTCGGAGGACGCTATATCCGAGACCGACAAAAAATACGGGGCACGCTGCCGCGCCACAGCTTACAATATCCTGCAAAGCCGTGAGGACAGCGAGGAATGTGCCAACGATACATATCTTCGTCTCTGGAACTCTATCCCGCCGGCTGAGCCTTCGCCGCTTGCCGCGTTCATTTACCGCATCGTACGCAATATCGCACTTGACCGCGTGAAGCTGCTGCACCGCAAGCGCCGTGCAGGTGAAAACTACACCGATGTTTACAACGAAATATCCGACTGCATACCCTCAGGCGAAAATGTTGCAAAAAGCGTTGAGGACAAGGAACTGACAGCGCTTATAGACAGGTTTCTCGATACACTCAGCCGCGAAAAACGGACGATGTTTCTTATGCGGTACTGGAATTTCTGCACGGTAGCCGATATTGCAAAACGGCTCGGCATAAGCGAGAGCAAAGTCAAGGTGACGCTTATGCGGACACGGGAAAAACTGCGGGAGTATCTTGTGAAGGAGGGCGTTGAAGTATGAGAACGAAAGAAGAACGGCTGCTTGATGTTATAGGAGATACAAAGGACAGGAACGTGCTTGCCGCAGTGGGACACGAAAATGCTGACCCGCAAATGAGGACAGACGTGCATCATGTCGAGTTTAAGGAAGCTCCGAAGCTGTCGGAAGCGGACATAAAGCGTTTTCGCATACGAAACGGCATTCTCGGCGGGTTTGCCGCGGCAGTCGCAATAACCGGCGGCGTTGTACTCTGGAACAATCTGCGTGATAACGTTATCGAACCGACATCCGCCGAATCCACCACCGCTCCCGTCGTTACGGTAGGTACGACCGACGTCTCCTCAATTATCGACGATATGTTCGCGAACTACACCGATGCCGCCGAATGGGGCATTACGATAGAACCGGTCGCCGCAAACAGCAGCGGCGTGAAGATCATAATACGGCAGAGCGGCGGAAGCCCGTCGGGCGTTATCAGATATTCATACGGTCACAGCATACAAAAGCTCACTGACGGCGAGTGGAAGCTGGTCGATACGCAGTACGGAGATTACCTCGAAAGCACACTTTACCCCGACAGTCAGAACGAGGAGTACTGCGGCTTCACAAAGTTTCTTGAGCCCGGAAGATACCGTATCGCAAAGACATTCGACGACTTCCGCGGTGCCGGAGACTTCGACCTCGGTATCGCTTACGCCGAGTTTGACATTCCGGAGATATTAGACTCGTTGTCCGTGATCACAGACCTGTCTATGCCGGAGCCGTTCGCGCCGCCGAGCGATCCCTTGGTTTATGACAGCACCGATTCATGGCACGACGAATTCAACGACATCTGGCAGGATAGGTTTTCTTCAATAGATGCCGAGCTGATACAACTTATAGACAATGAACGTGCGGAGGAGCTACTTGCACAGTATCAGGAAGCACAGAGAGCGGACATTCAGGCGGGCAACGTGACACGCTACAGTATCGACGATACGCCGAACGTTTACCGATTTATGAAGGAGCTCGGTTTGTCCGGCGAAGAAATGGAAGATATACTGAAAAAGCATGATGAAGGGCTCCGCAAAGAAATATCCGAGGGCAGAAATCTTGAAGACCATCTGTTTGACCTCTACACAATGTATTTCGGATCCGAGAATAAATCGGATATGGCTGCTACATTCAAATCACCATACGCTATAGTTGTCGGTGAGTGTGTTTTCTCGCCGAGATGGCTGTACTACCATACCGAAGCCGATTATACCAAAGCCGGAATTACAGCTACTCAAGTCGAGATAATGCTCCCGCTGTACGAAAAGCTGGGATTGACGGAAGAGGCGTGGGACGCTTTCAGTAGCAAGCTGAACAGATTTATCAAGGAAAATAAAAAGCCCGAAGAGAAACGAAGATACGTTATTCCGAACGACGAAACGGATATGACCGAAACTTTGATCACGGGCAACAACGCGCTCAAGATACTCGAGGAGCGTTTCTACGGCACATGGAAGCGCACTCCCGCGACCGGCGGCGACTACGACACGCTGACATTCGCATACAACTACGACTATGAGGAGCGAAACCTTATGGGATTCGACTTCGATTTCGAGGGATTTCACCGACCGTTTGCGATCGGCGAGACGGACGATATCTGGTATATGGAGTGCATCAACAGCGGCGAGAGCGAGGTTTTCGTCATCGAAAAGAGTGAACCGAAAGTGATGTACTGCACAGGTCTCATCTACTACAACGGTTTTGATAGTAGTCCGGCGGTCGATCTTTCGGAGGACTGGGTCTCAAGATACGAATATGAGGAAACGCTTATCGACAAAACGGTCAGATCCGGCGAAATAAGCGTTCTCGGGCTGGATAAGCTGATAAACATCTACGGTGCGGACTTTGAACAGTTCTTCCGTGAAAGCATAGAGCAGGGCTTCGATACCGACGACGGTAAACATTACGTACCCGGCGACGATATGATGACAGCAAAGTCGCGGCATTATCTCGTTACACGCGATGAGAACAGCGTCACGCTCGGCATACGCTTCTACGAGCAAACCGAGTACGAGAGCTACCTGAACTACGAATATCCCGCCGACGATGACGGTGTGGAGGTTCTCGATGACAACGACGAACCGCAGCCGCCGACCGAACACTACTTCGCGGTAACGTTCAGAAAGGACGAGAACGGCTGGACGTTCGGCTACGGGCAGCTCAGCGATGTTTACGCAGACCTGCCGGCGCAGATATACCGTTCATCACAAACGGATCGGTACGTCACGGAGCTGACACTGAACGACGTGCAGCTTCGCGGCGATGAGATCATCTTCCAAAGCGGCACGCTGCGTATCAATGACACTATGGAATACGGCAAGTCCGCTGAAACGGACAGTGTCGGCTGCGCATGGATAGCGGGTCTTGACGGTCACCACACACGCACAGATATCCGCCTGTTCAATTACGCACTGTCGGACGGACGCGTGCTCGCGACTGTATGGCTGCCTGCACCGGGCAAATCTGGCTGGATAGTCCTGATGTACTGCTATGACGGCGAAACGCTCAAAGCGCTGAGAAACGGCGATGGCGGACTTGAGCCGCTTGTTGCAGACATTGGTGATGTGAGGGTCGAGGGCGATATGATTTATGTTACATGGTCTGCCGACGCGGCTGCACTTGCACCCAATTCGGGAGTTCCCACGGGAACAAAGGCTTACACTATAAGCGAGAGCGGCAATTCGCTGATCGAGGTCGATTAGATCTAAATAACCACCTCCGATGATTATGTAACCGGATATACGATAGACAACGGAGTGCTGACACAGATAAGCCGTGAGGCTCCAGCTTATCTGTCGGAATAAACGAAAACGCGGTATTTCTCCTATCGGCGGACAATGTAAGCATTATGAAAAGCAGTTGATGCCGCTAGGAGAGCTAACATGACCGTTGCTGATTTTGAAGCAAAAAAAGGATTAAAAGAGCATAATTGATGACTGAGAGAGTCTTATCCTTGTGTGATACTGGGATAAGGCTTTTTCTTTTCCGGAGAAGCAAAATACTATGTTCGATACATTTCGTTTTTATAAAAATGCAGATTTGTAATTGCTGTGTTTATGAATGCTATTAATATGAGGAACAAGGCGCTGTGCGGGAGGTACTGTTTCCGGTGTCTGAATTTCGGATACTTGAAAATCCCCGCGGTATCTGATATACTTATATACAAGTTCATTTGTCAACATCTACATAAACTAAGCTTAAAAATTTGTGCAGCATTTTCTGTAACGAACAATAATGCCGGGTTGTCTAATATAGTGAAAGGGGTGAGGATATGGAGCTCGAATTTGAGGAAATATACAGGCTTTACGCGAACGACCTGTACAAATTCATCCTGCGGCTCTGCAAGAACGAAACGCTTGCTATGGACATCATGCAGGATACCATGCTGAAAGCAATAACATCTATCGACAAATTTGACGGCGCCTGCTCCATAAAAACCTACCTTTGCACTATCGCTAAGAACAACTATTTCAATTACCTCAAACGCGCAGAGAACCGGGGGATACCACTGGACGACACTGTGCAGACGGCTGACGGGACTTCGTTTGAGGAAAGTCTCGACGACAAAGATTCGGCTATGCAGATACATAAGGCATTGCACAGGCTCGATGAGCCGTATCGGGAGATATTCTCGCTCCGGGTGTTCGCGGAACTGAAATTCTCAGATATCGCCGCTGTTTTCGGGCAGTCGGAGAACTGGGCGCGCGTTATGTTCTATCGTGCAAAGAAGAAACTGCTGGAGATGCTGAAGGAGGACGGGCATTATGAATGACAGAATCTCATGCGGTATCATAGAAGACCTGATACCGCTTTACAAAGAAAACCTGTGCAGTGACGAGAGCCGGGCGCTGGTAGAGGAGCATATCTCGGAGTGCGAAAGCTGCCGCGCACTGGCTGAGAGCGTTGAGCCTCCGCAGGTCGCGGAGCTTTCGGGCGATGATGAGCAGAAACCGTTCCGCAAGGTGAACAGAAAGCTGAAAAGCAGCCGCCTGAAGGTAATTATCCTGTCGGTGCTGCTGGCGGTCATAGTCCTTCCGCTCCTGTATCTTACGGCGGGGCAGATGTTTCGCTGGAACGGCGCGATAAGCTTTGAGACAATAATACAGAACTTCGAGGTGCAGCGTATCGCGGACGCGTTTGCAAACGGGGATATCGACCTGTTCGCGGATTATCTTGCTTATGAATCGGAGTCCTCAGAAAGATCATTCCTGGATAGTATAGATACAATAACGGAAAACGACAAGCAGGACTTGAAAGATCTGTATGTAAAAGCATTTAAAGGGCTTTCGTCCAAAGTGACTGCGGTATATACGATCTACAGTAACGGTGAGCCCGAATCACATATTGCCGTGGATTTCAGAGACTGGTCTGTTGAAGACAGATATGTCGGACATACGGTAAGCTTTATTCTGTATAAGACATATTACGGCAAATACACAGGTTACATAAACGGTCTGTCATACGACCCGAGCGTGGAAAAAGAAGGCGCGGACGGAAAGCCCGAAAGTGATTACGGCGATTTTATCAGATGCTTTGACCTTATCGCACATCACGACATCAACAAGTATAACAGTATTGAGAAGTTCATAGCTTCCGATGACCCGCTCGGTGCATACCATACAGGCGGCAGCAAGTGGGTGCAGAACGATGACGGAACGGAAACGGAGATCCCGGATATTTACGAACCTGCAATAACATATCTCGGACAGTATTTTGCCCCCGAAGACCGTGACCATATCGTACAGTCAATGGTCGCGTTCCTCGAAAAAGGCTATAAGATACTGAACTGCACCGTTTCCGACCCGTGTTACGAACCCGACAGACAGATGCTTTATTACAATGTCGCTGTGACCGCAGCCGATACCGACGGACACGGGCTTGCGGTATTGCAGGCGCGTATGTTCTATGATTACCGCGGTATTTATCAGCCGGAGGTGTATTCGGTAGCACCGAACGGCTGTTCCTCGGAGCTGCTATGCGATCTGCAGCATTTCTTCGGGTATGAGCTGACAAGCCCGGTGCTTACATCAAAGACCGATGACCTTACGGAAGCAAAGGCTGTGCTTGACGAACACGGTATCAGATGCAGGATTCAGACGGGGACGAATGTTGAAACAGGGGAATATGACTACAATGTGCTGACCTCCGACGAGGACGCACCGGAAGCCGCTGATATACTGAAAAAGATATATAACGGAAACAGCGGGTACGAAAGTTATGAGTATTGATCGTTGAAACAAGCGCACAGGCTTCGGTCTGTGCGCTTGTTGATTTTGCTGTAAAAATGATGTATAATATTAGTAATATTGCTGATTTTATTTTTATTATAAAAAAGTGCCTTATTTCAGCCTTTTCAATTGTGTGTATATTGAAGGTGCCTTTCAGACCAAGCAGAAAGAAGGATAGGAATGACCGACAGCGAACTTGAACGATATATGCGGCTGTATTACAGAAGTGTTTACAGTATGGCGCTGTGCTGCTGCAAAAATCCGAGCGATGCGTATGACATATCACAGGACGTGTTTCTGAAGCTGTTTACATATACCGGAATATTCAACGATGATGAACACGTTAAGGCGTGGCTGCTTCGGTGTGCTATAAATAAAAGCAGGAATATCCTGAGATCTCACTGGAACAGGTATTCTCAGCCGCTTGAAAACGCCGCCGAGATGTCATACGATCCTTTTGTGGAAAAAAGCGGCAGACTTGCGCCTTTTCTGAATAAGATAAGCCGGAATAACCGTACAGCATTGTATCTCCATTATTATGAAGGATATTCTGTGAAAGAGATCGCAAGGATCACCGGTGCCGGTGAAGCTGCCGTAAGGTCAAGATTGCTTCGGGGTCGGAATAAGCTGAAAAAGCTATTGGAGAATGAAAGGAACTGATGATATGGAAATAAAAGAATTCTTTGACAGCTATTTTTCTCACATTCTGGAAGACTGTTCCTGTCCGGATCATAAAACAGCGTTTAATGAGATTCTGGAAAGGAAGAAGAAAATGGAAAAAAGCAAAGAAAACAGACATCGTTTGTTCGGTATTGCCGCAGGCATAGCCGGAACAGCCGCTGTCCTTGCCGGAGCGGTATTCGGGCTTAACTGGCTGAATGAGCACGGCGGGCTTAAAGAGCGCGGTATTGAGAACACCAACGGCGCGGGGTATTCCCCCGGCAGCACATATTTTGCAACTCCCGCTGCAAGCGCCAAAAAGAGCCTGTCCGAGCTTGTCGGGAAGACGCTGAAATTTTCCCATGCGGAGGTAAATGTCACGGGCGCAGCGTTCGACGGGCAGGTCTTACGGCTCGATTATTCCTTGAATTACGACGAGGGTTCAAACCCGTTTGGTTTCACGCTCGAACCGATGTCGTATGTCTACAACTATTCCGTTGAAAACATCAAGGCGTACACTCCCATTTATGACGAGGAAAACCGCTATGTAGAGGTGATACAATTTATTCCTCTTTCACTCGACGCTTTTAAGGACTACGACCTTGTTCCCGAGATGATACCGCGTGAGGGGAATATCGAGCGCATAGACGAGCTTTCGGTAACGATACGCAGGGAGGATAACAAGCAGATCTATCAGTATCTCGGAGACAATCAGGAAATAGAGCCGAATGTGTGGTGCGCGGGGCTCAATATTACTCCGCTCACGATCTCAATGCAAGCGACATCGGAAGATCCGGAAGCGACCGGCTGGGATATGGAAAGCCAAAAGCAGTGTTTTGAACCCGAGATATATGCTATAGCGAAAGACGGTACGCGGATCAAGCTGAATATGCAGACCGTATCTGCGACCTCACAAGGCGATCCCGCTTTTGGTCACTCTACGGAATACCGGTGGGAGGCAGCATATCTTTTCTATCCCGATGATATCGGCACAGACCTTACTAAAATGAAGGCTTTTGAGATAAACGGCAAAATAACGGAGCTTACGGGAAAAGCACACCACATAATTACTACCGTGCTTGAAAACGGTGAGATCGTGGAAGCCGATGCTACTACAATAACTGCTGTTACAACAGCTCCTCTGGAAACGGGCGAACCGGCGGAAGGAAGCTCCGAGGACACCACGACAGCACCGTCGCACCCCGGCTATTACGAGGGTGAAGCTGCACTGAGCATATTGAAACAGTACGCGGGCGGCGACTACTGTTACCCGCTCAAAGAGCAGATGACCGATGATGTGAAATACCGCACTCACGATGAATGGACAGGACCAGATACAAGCGGAGACTACAGATTCACCATCAAGGCACAGGACGGCGACCTTATATTCGCGGTAACAGGCGGAAAGGTAGTTGAAACAGACACCTCCCACAAATATGCAAACAGCGACAGCGAACACAAGGAAGGCTTCTATGTCATTATTCAGTCTCCCGACGGAAGAAAATGGAGATACAGTCATTGCAGTGCCGTTTTCGTGAATGTCGGTGATACCGTGAAAGCAGGCGACAAGATCGCTGCGGTCGGTCTGACCGGCTTCACCACCGGCGCACATCTGGCGATATCTTTCCCCGACAGCGATGTCATTGACCCGGAACAAACAACAGAATAACACTCACCCCGTATAGCAGATAAGCTGTACGGGGATGTTTGTTGCAAATGCTGTAAAGATGATGTATAATATTGTTCGAAATGACGAAATTCATTTTTTTCAGAAAAAACCGTAAGCTGTGAGGCTTCTCGTTTGTATTATATGCGAAAGGTCCTTTCAAAAAGGAAAGGGAGGTGAGATGCGAATGACCGATGATGAACTTGCGCATTACATAAAGCTGTTCCACAGAAATGTTCTCGGTGCGGCTCTGTGCTATGTGAAAAACACGAGTGACGCGGAAGATATTACGCAAGAGGTGTTTTTAAAACTGTACACCTATAACGGCAGGTTTGAAAGTGATGAACATATAAAGGCTTGGCTGCTGAGATGTGCAATAAATATGAGCAAAAACCTTCTCCGATCACATTGGTACAGATTCTCACAGCCGCTTGAAGCTGCCGGCGAAAAGGTACATTATGATGTCGGAGAACGAGACGGACTGCTTCGGCTTATGAGTAAGATCACAAAGAAAAACCGCATCGCACTGTATATGTACTATTATGAAGGTTACTCCACAAGCGAAATAGCCAAAATAACAGGTACAAACGAAAATGCTGTCGCCGCAAGGCTCAACAGAGGCAGACAGCAGCTCAGAAAACTTCTGACTGATGAAAGGAACGTATCAGACAATGAATTACAAAGATTTTATTGAGAACGCACTGTCCGAAGCGTATGAGAACGCTCCCTTTTCTGATGACGAATCATTATTCAACATCGTTAAAGAAAGGACGAGTAATATGGAAAAGAAAAAGTTAAGATCAAAGA
>JAFVBZ010000257.1 GCA_017479645.1 Ruminiclostridium sp.
GGCGGACACATTCCTTGATGTCAAGCTCATTTCGTCCTTCGGACGAACAAAAGTGCAAGGATAATTTGTTTATTTTTGGATTTTCCTTGCACTTTTGCAACCGTGAAAAGCCTTCAAGCTGCGCTATGAAGCCTTTTCGCGTTTGATGAGCAGACATTAAGCAGATATATGAGAAAACATTTAGCTTTCTCGGACGCTGATTTCTTCAGTATCGTTGAGCCGTAAGGCTGAATATAAAAATAAACAGGAAAGGAAAAAAAACAATGGGATTATTCAATCTGTCTGACAGCAAGGGATTCGGTTTTGCAAAGATACCGAATACACAGGGCTTTACCAACGAGGTACTGCTCGAAAAGCTCTCCGGTATAACCGTTAGTTTCGGAACACCCGAAATGGGCGATATAAACGGAACACAGTCGGTCATGTACAGGAAGGTTTCCGAAATGTTCGATGTATTCGTCAGAGTTGACGGCAAGAACATCATAATGGGCAAGATAGGAACGAGCGGCGTTTCAAGTATGACTACCGCGCTGAGCGGAGGACTTGATATGTTCCTCGGTCACAAGGACGAAGGTACCTCGAACGCCGACCGCGCAGTTACCGAGCTTTCCGAGATCGTAAAAAAGCTCGAAAGTGGGGAAGCAGTTTCCGCAAGCAGCACAGTCACTTCCGTCAATACTTCCACCGGCGAAGCTGTTGATTTCTTTATGAAGCAGAAGGCTATCTCAATAAAGCCGAAATTTGATATTTACGACAGAAGTGAAGCTCCGGTATATCATGTTGAAGGAGATCTGCCCCGTCTTAATTTCTCGATACATAAGAACGGCACAGAGGTGCTGAAGCTGAAGAAGAAGCTGATCGCTGTAATGCCGGAATACTCGTTGTTACTGAACGGTTCGGAGATCGGTAAGCTCAAAAAGAAGATAAAGCTCACCAATCCCGAGCTTGTCGGAACAATAAATGGCAAGGATCTCAAGATAGTCGGCGATCTTATGGGATTTGACTTCGAGCTTCAGGTAGGCGGTACAACTATAGGACATATAGATACCGCTCAGACTATCTGGCAGGATTGCTACCGCATAAGGATACTGGATGAAAGCTATCAGGATATTATGATCGCGCTCGCTATAATCTGCGATAATGTGGTGGATCAGTCAGGCAATTGAAAATGACACTGTTCTGAATCGTCACATATAAAAACACATAAATGTGAAAGCCCTGCATGAGTAGCGCGTGCTGTTTATGCAGGGCTTTTTCAATAGGGTCGAGAAACAGAGCCACAGCAATAAAAGGATAATATCTGCGGTTTTAACGGTTAGCATTAAGGGAATTTCTTGTCTTTCGGGAACACAGTGTTGTTCTGCATTGTGTCATATACTCACGGTTCAGAACAGACAAGATCGTACCCTGAGCCGCTTTTGTTATAGCAATGTGGTAATATCATTACTTGTGATGTTTTCGTGACTTACATCGTAAATGTGTGCATATTTCGCTCCGAGATGATACAGTTTTGTGAAACTCCGATCCTATCAATAAGATAACTTCTATTTTTCTGATTGATAGGATAAGATTTGATGCTTTTTACTTTGAAGAAAAATTTTATATTAACGGTACCAAAGAGTACACTTTGGGCTCGATACTTGAAAAATATCTGCAAAAAAGCTTCAAGGGCGTGAAGGACAAGCTGGGGTTCTGTAAAGAGTATGCCCATTTTTTCTGCGAACTTATTCCAGAAAGCTTTCTCGTTGGTGCAGCTTCCGTCATTCTTCACCATTGCGTATGTACCAGCCCAGACACCGTCAACAAGAGCCTTGCTGTCATATCCGAGCGGAACAAACCTCCGGCATAGAAGCTTAAAATATTCTCTTGTAAATTCTTCGTTATCCATAGGCAGGAGAGTGCCGTCAAGATCGAACAGGATTGTTGTTATTTTCATAGATCTTCCTTTCAGTTGTTTCAATTTTCACTCTTACCGGCTGTACAGTCCCCGCAATTGTTCCCGCATACCGAAGAACGAGGCATTGAGGGCGAGGGTGTTGAAGAATACCTTTCACAAATCTTGTTTTACCGACCAAATTTCAGCATATCCCTCAGTGTATCAAGCGACGCATCCGCTTCAAATTTCCACAAGCTGTTAGAGCCCTGATTCTGATACATATTTATGAAACTTAAAAAGAAATCTATGAGCAGCACTGCCGCCAGCATTATTATGTACGGTGTCGGTATTCCCGCAGCAGCTTTATGGACACTCTCGCGCAGCGGAACATAGATATAATGCATAAACAGCGTCATTATCAGCGCAAATCCCGCCGAGGTAGGTACAGAGGTGTACTTTGTGATATGCAGCGGTATCGCCGAGTAATTCCAATACTCAAAGCCTCCGGTCTTTTCGACAAATGTACCGAGAATTATCTCACCCACAGACACCACCGCCATACAGATGAAGAAATACACGATACAGTTCATCGGATATTCATATTTCAGCGGGTGCGAGCTGCCGCCGAATATGTTGTCAGGCGTGCCGACAACATAATACAGCCCGTTCATCAGCAGCCCGTAACCCAGCAGGAACGGCAGATACATATTCCTGTTGTCGATATACGAATACCTGACGAGCATCCATGTGTCCTCAATACAGAAACCGAGAAATGACATTATCGTTATCATCATTATATCGGTGTTAAGATCGTAGTTATCCATTTTCAGCCCTCCTTTTTTGCAGGCAGCATGACCGTAAAGGTCGTTCTGCCTTTTCTGCTGTCCGCGATGACCGTACCTCCGTGCAGCTTCACCGCCTGCTTCACTATTGCAAGCCCTATGCCGTTGCCCTCGGAGGAATGGGACTCATCAGCCTGATAGAACTTGTTGAATATCCTGTCAATACATTCGGCAGGGATATCCGCGCCGCTGTTGGTGACAGAGACTGTAATGAGTCCGCTGGTTTCCGATATCCCGACCGAAACGATACCGTAGTCCGGCGAGAACTTGACCGCGTTGTCTATCAGATTTATCCATACCTGTTTGAGCATTTCCTCGTTTGCGAAGATATCATATTCGTCAAAGTCTATGTGAAGCTCGATGTGTTTTGCGCTCCATTTGCTTTCAAGCAGCAGTATGCAGCCCCGTATCTGCTCGGAAAGGTTGAAGGTCGTCTGACCGGTGAGTATGGTCTGGTTTTCCACTTTCGTCAGATCGAGAACATTTGCCGCCATTCTTGCAAGACGGGAGGATTCCTCCGCTATGATGCCGATATATTCGGCTTTCTGTTCTTCAGTGAGATTACCGTGTTTGAGCAGTTTGGCAAACCCGGATATCGACACTATCGGAGTTTTGAACTCATGCGAGAAATTGTTGATAAAGTCGGAACGCAGCATTTCCGTGTTTTCAAGCTCCTCTGCCATTGTATTGAAGCTGTCGGTTATCTCTCTTACCGTTGCGTGTTTCGCCCACAATCCTGTAAATTCAAGCCGTGTGCTGAAATTTCCCGAAGCAAGCTGATTGAAGCTGCCTATTATCCTGTTTACCGGCTTCATTGTTATCCGGCTGAAAAGATAGGACAGCACTCCGCCGAGCAGAACACTGATAATAACAAGAATAGCAACTGCTGCTCCGGGTTCGAGCAGCCTGTTGTCCGAAACAAAACCAAGATTTATAAGCAGAAAGACCAGTCCGGTGATCGTTCCGCCTATCACGACAAGCAGTGCGAAAATGACAACAGTAACAAGCAGTGACAGTGCTATGCGTGACCGTCTTTCTTCCCGTGAAAGCTTACTCATATATTTTTTACCGCCTTATATCCGAGACCGCGCACCGACACGATCTCAAATTCCTTCCAGTTCTCGAAACGCTTGCGAAGTCTGCCTATATGCACCGTTACCGTTTCCCAGCCCGTTTCGCTGTCGTTGCCCCAGATCTCGTCCATAAGCTGAATACGGGTGAATATCTTGCCGGGGTAGGAAAGAAGCTTGTACAGAAGCAGGAACTCCTTCTGCGGCAGGGTGACTGTCTCACCGCCGCGGGTCACGCTCATATTGTCGTAGTTTACCGTAACATCGCCTATCTCTATTTTCCGTTCGCTGACTATCTTCGCACGGCGCAGAAGTGCCTTTATCCGCAGGAGCATCTCTTCCTCGTCTATGGGCTTTGTCATATAGTCGTCGGTACCCACAAGAAAGCCCTTGCGCTTGTCCTCCGGGAGCTGTTTTGCCGAGATCATCAAAATCGGCAGGTCGTTATCCGAAAGCCGGAGAGCTTCCGTCAGCTCGTAACCGTCCATTTCCGGCATCATTATATCAAGAACGATCAGATCTATATGTTCGCTGTCAAGCTTTTCCAGCGCGTCCGCGCCGTTTTCCGCCGTAATAACATTATACCCCGCGCCCTTGAGAACTTCTTCGATAAGCCGGCGCGTGTTCTTATCATCATCGACTGCAAGTATATTTATCATTTGTTCCTCCATATCTGACCGGAGCGGGGAGCCGCTGCCGCTCCATTCTCCCGCGCCCCCGCGTAAAAACGGCTGTCTCGGAGCTGCCGCCGTTTTATAGGGTACCTCTAAAAACCGCTTTGGAACGAGAAAATGAGATAGCTGCGTCGGATACAAGGAAAGCCGACGAAGCCGGGCTGGCGCCCGGTTAGGAGGTTTGACGCAGTAGACGGCATGGATAGCTCTTTTTCTCTCAAATTGGGTTTTTAGAGGTTCCCTATATATAATAACATACAAATCTAAACTGAAAATAAACAAAACAGTGTTTTTGAAAAAATAAAGAAAATTTCCGAAAAAGTACCAAAAGTTTATTTTCAGTTTATATTTCTGTGTTATAATACCCGCATAAAGGAGATAGGTTATGGAAAGATTTCCCTCGACAGAATTCAAATTCAAGGCTATAGCTTGGGCTGCCGAAAAAAACAATATGTCCTACGGGCAGTTTGTGGAATCTCACAGCTCGGACGAAATAGAAGAAGTTTACAAGAAATATGAAAATATTCTGAAAGAGCGAAAGAATGCGAAAGCGAAAAATAACTGACTGTCTTAAAATGGTCGGTAACATACTTCATAAGTGTATTCTGAATATCACTTGCCCCGGTCTTGCCAAAGACCGTCTGTAAGCCGCATAATGCACACGCACATATGAATCAGGAGCCTCGCCGTATGTGCGCATTATGCGGTAATAAATCAATGCTTATTGGCAGCGTCCCCCGCTGTTTGATAAGCCGCAAGCCTAAAAAATAAAAATCGTACTGCATAGATCCTTTCGCAATATGCGGCTTGCGGTCTTTTTGCTTATCGGCGGTTCGCCTTATCCGCTTGATAAGACATCGGCTGCACATTTCTCCTATAACGAAAGCACAAAATTCCGTGCGGCACGATGCCGCAAAGAAGGTTTCCAAAAAGCCGCACGATGCGGCGAAGTAAGAAACCTTCGATGCAGCCGATGTTTTTTTGTGATAATTCATTTACTTTTCACATAAGACTAACTGAACTGTAAAGATACTCTGATAACTGCTGCGTGCATTCGGAAATGTGCGCGAATATATAACTTCAAACTGAAAATAAACAAGCACTGTTTTCTTGAAAAAATTTTTCAAAAAAGCACAAAACGTTTATTTTCAGTTTATTTTTCTGTGTTATAATATGTCGATATATATGAAAAAGGTTAGTGCTTATGAAACGAATACTTATCCTTTCCGCAGGCATCGGGAGCGGTCACAATTCAGCTGCCGGGGCGGTAGCTGAATCATTGAAAGCGGCAGACATCAGTGTCGGGATAAGCGTAACCGACGTGATGAAGGATTGTTCGGACAGACAGACAAGGCTGATCTACAAGTACGGCTACGCAGCCTCAATGAGCATCATTCCGGGGATCTACGACCGCGGATATTATGCGGCACAGGACGGGAGCGAACACAGACGCGGAAATGCCGCTGTTCTGCATGCCGCCGAGGGTATGACACAAAGCGTATATAAGCGGATCAGGGATATCAGCCCCGATGTGATATACTGCACGCATTTCTTCCCGGCTATAACGGCAACGATCCTGCGGAAGCGGTATGACCTCGGGTTCAGGATAATTTTGTCGAATCTTGACTACAATGTCACACCGTATTGGAACAGCGCTTCAGATGCCGACATTATAACTGTCGCACATCGTGAGCTTATACCGGATTGTATCCGGATGGGATTTGATGAAAGCAGGATAGCTGTGACTGGAATACCGACAAAAGAAGCTTTTCTGCTTGACTATGATAAGGATTCGGTAAGGGGCGAGCTTGGTCTTGCCCCGGATATGTTTACGATACTTGTGATGTTCGGCGGCGGAGACTGGGCAGGAGCTCACCGGATCGTACAAAGTCTGATAAAGTGCGGGTTCCCCTGTCAGGTGATAGTTATAAACGGCAGAAATAAGAGATCCTTTGATGCGGTCGAAAAAATGACGATCCCTGACAGCGTAAAGCTTGTCAATATCGGTTACACCGATGAAGCCGAAAAATATATGGCGGCAAGCAACGCGGCTGTCACAAAAGCCGGCGGTATCAGCACCACGGAAATGATAAATATAGGGCTCCCGATGATAATAAACCGCGAGTCATACGGTCAGGAACGCCTTAACCTCGAATTCCTTGCCGGACACAATGCCTGCCTTTCATACAGGGGTGACGCGGAGCTTCGGCAATGTCTCGGATATTGCATGGAAAACGGTATGCCGCAGTTCGGCGAGGCTTTCACCGGGCTGTTCGGAATGCTCGGACACTGCTTTCCCGTGTGGTACGGTTTCAAGGGCGGCAAGGCTTTTATGGCAGGATTCGGAACGATATGGTTCGTTGATTGGAGAATGGCTTTGATAGCCACGGTACTGTTTCTGATCCTTCTGATCACGGTAAAGTATATGTCGGTATGCGCCTGCGTTTCATCGCTCTCATGTCCGATGATGCTTGCGATACTCGGCGCGGAAAGTCCGGCGGTGCTGGTGCTTTCCGCGCTATCGGCGCTGCTCGTCGTAGCAAGGCATAAAGAAAATTTCAAAAGGCTGAAGGAGGGGACTGAAACAAAATTCAGCCTGACCGGATAAACGTATTGACAATCTTCCCGTTTCAATGTATAATCAAAATACAGATATCACCGATACCTTCGGATAAGAAAGGAAATATGCAATTAAAAAGATCAACAACAAGATATCGTTATGCATTATCTCAGTAGTGCTCGGATTATGCTGCGGGCTTTTTCTCGGAGTGCATTGGAGAGTCATCAGGGCTGCGCTGACCGGTTCCGAGATGCCCGAAACACCGGAAGGACATAAATGCTGTCACAAGTGCAGACGCGGAGGAACAGACAATGACTGAAGTACGCTATTATTCAAGATCCGGCAATACAAAAGCTGTCGCGGAGGCGATAGCGAAAGCCGCCGGCGTTACGGCGGTTTCTGTTACCGACACGGGTGCGGCAATTAAAGATAAAACCGATATACTTTTTATTGGAGGAGCGCTTTATGCTTACGGCATAGATGCTGACCTAAGATCGTATATCGATACACTGTCCTCAGACAAAGTCGGTAAAGCAGTGGTCTTTTCCACAAGCTGGCTGTCCAGACACGCTCTTGACCTGATAAGAAAAGGTCTTGAAGAAAAAGGGATCTCCGTATCGGAAGAAACTCTGTATTTCCGGGGGAAACCGAATGAAACACAGCTGAAAGAAGCGGAAGAGTTTGCAAAACGATTCACACTTTGAATTTTCCGGGGATACCACATTAAAACAACGGGGCTGTCTGTTATCAGGCAGCCCGTTTTTTATTATTTACCGTTCCCGCCGAGCTTGGATTTAAGCTCTTCAAAACGATTCTTCATATCGTCACTGAATTTCTGCATCTTCGCCTTGATCTCGTCGGATTTTTCCTGACGAAGACGCTTCTGTGCTTCCTTTTTCATTTCTGTTTGCAGCTTCACGGCTTCGTCGATCTCAGCCTGTACTTCCGCCGCATCATAGCGCGTGACAGTAACAGCGAATTTTGACAGTCTGCTCTCTATAGAGTTTTCCGATGTTTCCTGTGCCATAAGCAGCAGTGCGGTCTGACCTTCACCAATGTTCTGAGCGACCTTTTCGATTATCGAAGCGTTCTGAACCGCTTCACCTGCGTCAAAGGCACTGCCTATGAGCGAACCCATACTGCCGCAGAGTATCATACCTATCGGACCGCCGAGGATTCCGGTAAGCATTCCTATAAGACCGCCGGCGTAGGTGTCGTCCCGCGTCTCAACGCCGATATCGAAGCTGTCGCGGACGCTTACAGCTCCGGACTCTCTTTTGACAAGAGCTGCCTGCGACACCACATAATCCGGTGTTACAGCCGCATTTTTCAGCTCGGTGATAGCCTGATATGCCTCACTCTCCACATCAAATACTACTGCAATTACATTTTCAAGCATTTTTATTTTCCTCCGTTAAATTCTGTATTCTTTTCTCAGGCGGCGGACTTCCTTATCCAGTTCTCTCAGTCCCTCTTCGATCTCCGAAGCCACATAATCGGCTGCCATTATCGCTTTGTAAAGCATCTGTGCGCCCGCTATAAATGCAGCTTCCGTTTCTTCCTTGCTGCCGGAGACCACCTTTGATGTTTCATCGCCGTCATTGAGGAAAAGTACAGTGTCCGGCACTCCGTTTCCGTCGGTGTCTCTGATATAGACATTGAACTCGCCGTCGCCGGTGAGGTCGATAGAAACAGTATCTATATCTCCGTCGGAATCGGTGTCGATTATGGCGATATCCGCTTCCTTGTCTCCGTCCAGATCGAGCAGTATCTCGTGAATACCGCCTCTTACAAGCAGCGGTCTGAGATCGCCGTTCAGCTTCATAAAGCCCTTTAATTTCATAAGTGTTCCCATATTTAAAACCTCCGAAAAATATATTTTACCCGATGAACGGGTCAATTACAGAATTCAACAGTCTGATCTCTGAACTGCTCAATATCCTTACATTCCCGCTTCAGTCCCGGGAGCTCCTATAGTAATAAACCTTCCGCCGATTCTGTTATCTTCTTATGCAGTCTTATATATTCGGCTGCATCATCGGGGTCGAGAAGCTCCAGTATTCCGGTGAGCCGTGTCAGCACTTCCGCTTTCCGGTCAGCCGTAAGCCGCTCGCCGGACTCGGTCATCTCAACTACAGTATGCCGATTGTCGCCGACGTCAGCCAGACGTTGCACATATCCCTCATTTTCAAGCTTATTGAGTATAACGGCGATCCTTGCAGTGCTCACAAGAAAAGCATCGCTCAGCTCTTTTGGATAAGCCCTGCCGCCGTGTGTTCTGAGATACATCAGGACAAATATCTCCGGTTTTGTTGTTTTCCCGAGCTCGCGAATTATTTTCATATATGGGCTTTTGACCATGAGCTGTAACAGTTCTTCCGCAAGTTCACTATATGTCATACATTTCCTCATAAAATAACTAATATTGTTAGCAATTACTATTATAACACTTCCGGACAGATTTGTCAATGCGCGGATAAGTAATTCTTTCGACAGGAAGATAAAAACATATCCGCAGCGCTTAGTGAGCTGCGGATATGTTCTGTCATTAAATTGTCATTATATCAATCATTGTTAGTGCGCCGAGACTGAAACCTCTTTCAAAATCCTGTAATCTTTCGTAAGCTGCTGTAATGTGTATCGCATCCACATAGTTTTCGAGAAGTTCCTTGCAGTCGGGGCATTTTGCGATAATCTCCTCACCGAGCTGTTCAACTTCATCTTTGGCTTTCAGGTATCGTTCCGTCGTGGGTGTCGGCTGTGAGCAGGGACTGATCTCGCCGTAATAGAGTTTTTCCAGTATAGATTTCATTGCGTTTTCCTCCTAATGTACAAATCTTATTATTGCTGGGGAATTTGACATTTGGCTTAACAGCGGCGTTTGTGCTGCTTCTTATCTTAAATGTTATTTAGGCAATGATAGGTACGCCCGCGAGGCGAGTAAGAAAACAAAATCTGCAAAGAAAGCAAAGGCGAAGGCGGGTCAATTCATCGGCTCCAAACCACCTTTCGGTTACAAGCTCGACCCGAATGACAGGCATCATCTGATCGTGGACGAGCCCGCCGCGGAGGTAGTACGCAGCATCTTCCGGCTCGCGTCGCAGGGCAACGGCTTCACACGCATAGCCAAAATGATGCGCGAGAACAAGGTGCTGACACCTATCGCATACTTCAACCTGCACAATCCGGACTACTTCAAATCGGATTACTGGCGGCAGGAATTCGACTGGCACTGCGAGAGCGTCCGCGTCATACTGAACAACGAGGTGTATCTCGGAAAGCTCGTTTACGGCAAGGAACAGAACCGCTCGATGAAAAGCAAGAAGCGAATCAAGAATCCGAAAGAGGACTGGATAGTTGTGGAGAACTGCCACGAACCGATCATCACACAGGATATGTGGGATAACGTTCACAGACTGCTTTCTAGCAAACGTCATGAGGTAAAGACAGGCGATGTGCAGATATTCGCAGGGCTTGTCAAGTGTGCGGACTGCGGTCATGCCCTCACCTATTCTCAGAAACAGCGAGCGGACGGCAGCTACCACGGCTCGTACTCCTGCTGGATGTACAAGACCCACGGCAAGGAGTACTGCGCCTCTCACTACATCACATATGACGATCTGTACTCGGTAGTGTTTGCGGATATCCAGCGCGTGATACGAGCCTATGACTATGAACCCGACAGATTCAGAAATCTTCTTAACGAGCGCTGTTCCTCAAATGCGGAAAAGAGGATCGAGGCACTGACTGCCGAATACGAGCAGAAAACCGCCCGAATCGCAGAGATCGACAAAGTGCTGAACAAGCTCTACGAGGACAGCGCACTCGGTCGTATTCCCGAGAACCGCTTTGAAACCATGCTGCAAACATATGATATCGAGCAGGACACTCTTCGCAAGAGCCTGCCCGTTCTGAAAGCCGAAATGGAGCAGCTCGCGGGGCAGAACGACGCATCGTCAAGGTTTATAAATGTTATCAGAAAATACACATATCTGAATGATCTGAGCGCGGAAATACTCAATGCGCTGATCGACAGGATACTTGTCCACCATAAGGAAGTCGGTTCGGACGGCAGTGAGTACCAGCAGATCGAGATATATTATCGGTTCATCGGCAGGCTCGACACAGCGGAGAAAGCGAAAAATGTTGCTTGACATTGCCCTCTCGATATGATAAAATAGGTATTGAAAACCAAATATGCCACTTTCGGGAATAAATGGCAGATATTAACAGCGGAGCGAAAACGGCTCGAACCCGCGCCACAAAAGGAATTATAAGCAATAAAGCAATCGTCGCTTTATAACAAGCCCACGGTCGGGGGTTCGAGTCCGTTCACCAGCTCCAGAAAAGCCGCTTAACAATCGCTGTTAAGCGGCTTTTGTATTACAAAACACATGGTGATTAATTAAATCGAACTTCATTTACGGTTGTATTTTCGGGCCAAATGTGCTATACTATAAAAACGATATAATGCAATAATAATTTTGGTAAAATGAAATCACAGGAAAGGGAGCGTATGACGTATGAATATAAATAACATTAATGTAAATAAAAACCCTATATCGCAGGTTTTTGACCCGGATTCCAAGGTCGTTTTTGAAATTCCTAAGTATCAGCGTGAATACACATGGGGATCCAGAGAATGGGAAGCTCTGTTTGATGACCTCATAGAAAATGACGACGGGTACTTCTTAGGCTCTATAATATGTATAAACTCAGCTACGGACACAATCACAGCGCCTAAGTTCGAAGTCGTTGATGGGCAACAACGTCTGACGACCCTAAGTCTTTTACTTGCTGCACTTTATACCACATTAAATTCATATAAAGAACTTTTAGACGAGGATCAGCAGTCTGATATTCTTCAGCTTAAACGCAAATTGGTGCTGAAGAAATCACAGGATGAAATCCGTGTTGTTCCACAGGTTCAAGGCAATAATCGAGATGATTATCTTGGACTCCTAGCAAAAATCGGGGTTATTCCAAAGCGTCCAATGCCTAAATTCGCTGGATTAAGGCGAATCGAGAAAGCATACAACTATTTCAAAAAGCGCATAAGCACTGTTTTCGATGAAGTCTCCGAAAAAGTTCCCGAAATGTTTAAAATTATAGATAAGGTTAATTCTGCAATCCTCGTTATGATAGAGGTTTCAAATCATTCAGATGCATATACCCTGTTTGAATCACTTAATAACAGAGGTACTCCTCTGACATCGGTCGACCTTATAAAAAATCTTCTTTTGGCTAGATTAGATGTTAATGGCGAAGGTAATATTGACTATTACTTTTCTCGTTGGACTGAGATACTTTCCAATCTAGGTGAAGAATACTCTGATCAAGAGCGATTTTTCAGACAGAACTACAATGCCTTTAGAAAAACTCTTAATGAACCTTTCCTTAAAGGCGACCGCCAGTATCCTCTTGGCACCATTGCGACTCGATCCACAATGCTAGACATCTACGAAAAAATCATTACCAAAGATCCTGTGGCTGCACTGGATATGCTCTCAAATAATGCTGAAATCTATGCCGGTATCATATCTAACAAGACAGAAAACCTATCAAACGGGCTTCGTGAAAGCTATCTGGATCTACAGCGTGTTCAAGGCGCACCGTCCTATCTGTTAATAATGTATTTAGTCAAGCATCAAGAGTATCTAGATATAACTGATGACGACGTAGTTAAGATTTGCAAATTATTAGTTAATTTCTTTATTCGTCGTAATTTGACTGATACTCCGCCTACCCGTGATATGACCAGAATATTTATGTTATTTATTGAAACCATTGAGCAGAACAACTATCACAATGCAGAAATATATAACAGCTTACGCAATACATTAATCTCAGTCTCTGCTTCCGATGAGTTCTTCGAAGAAAAGCTTCGCGGGCCTGTTTATGATGATAACAGCGGTGCTACTCGGTTTATTCTCTGTATGATGGCGATGCGTGGCATGACTCGGGAAAACGTACAAGATCTCTGGAGAAAAACAAATAGCAATCAGTATGTTTGGTCGATTGAACATATTTTCCCGCAGGGATCCAATATTCCCGATTGCTGGGTGAAAATGATTGCCGACGGCGATCACGATAAAGCAAAAGAATATCAGTCCCTATATGTACATACTTTTGGAAACCTAACAATTACTGGGTACAATAGCACATTAAGCAATAAGTCTTTCGCCGAAAAGAAAGAACGCAAAGATAACAACGGTCATTATATTGGATACCGAAACGGTCTTAATTTGAATGATGATGTCTGTGATAAGGAAGAATGGACCATTGAAATCATAAAAAATCGTACAGATCGAATGGTTAAGGAAATAATGGAAATGTTTGCTTTGTAAAAAAGGTTTGTTTTAGTATATTTTTACCGCGAGTTTGCCAGATCACTCGGAAGAATCATCAGGGATATTGCCATGTGCGGGTTTCACTATGCCGTTGCCGGAATTTTCTGCTTTTCTACAAAATCAACGATGCGGATAAATCCGTGTTTATCGCCCGTTTTCTGTACGGCGGACAGAACATAACAGAACAAATATAAACAACGCCTGCGAGGTCAAGCCCCGTGGGCGTTGTGATTTGTTATTTGTTCTGAAAAAGATTAATAAAACTATGTCGTACTGTGAAAATGCTTAATTGTTTATCTTGAAAGGATTGACTAATTGTGCAAAATAGTGTATAATGATTGTATATAACTTCTTATAAGTATGTATTATCGGAAGTGAGGTGCTTATTGTGACGATACTTGATAAAAAAGATATGTCCGAGGAAGATATTAAGCTCCAGTATATCACGCCTGCTATTCTCGAAAAGTGGGATAAGAGCAGGATAACAATGGAAACGAAAATAACCGACGGTCAGATCAAGCTGAATGGTAATTTCGCTCACCGAGACAAGAAAAGCATAAAGCGAGCGGATTATATTTTATATTGGAATAGTAGCTGTCCTATTGCTATTATCGAGGCAAAAGATAATAATCACAGCGTCTCACACGGTTTACAGCAGGCTAAGGATTACGCCCGTATGATGGACGTTCCTTTTGCGTACAGTTCTAACGGTGATGCTTTTTATGAGCATGATATGCTAACCGGGGCGGAGAGGCAAATCGAACTCGAAGATTTTCCGTCTCCTGACGAACTGATAGAGCGTTATAAGAAAGACGCTAACGACGGGGACGGTTTATCGGATAGCGAGATATCGGTAATAAATCAGCCCTATTATTCAAGTCAGAATACATACGAACCCCGGTATTATCAGCGTGTTGCTATAAATCGTACCGTAGATGCAATCGCAAAAGGACAAAAGCGTCTTCTGCTTGTTATGGCTACCGGCACCGGCAAGACCTATACTGCTTTCCAGATAGTTTATCGTCTGCTTAAAAGCAGTATGAAGCGTAAGATCCTATATCTTGCAGATAGAAACATACTTGTGGATCAGTCTATACAACAGGACTTCTCTCCTTTGGAAAAAGTTATACATAAAATAAACGTCGCCAAAGACGACAGAACTACGATAACATCACATCAGGTTTATTTTTCCCTCTATCAGCAGCTTATCGGTGATGATGACCAAGAACATTTTTCGGAATTGTTTGATAAAGATTTCTTCGATCTGATAATAGTTGACGAATGCCACCGCGGAAGTGCAAAAGAGGACAGCAAGTGGCGCAGGATCCTCGAATACTTTGATTCCGCAACCCAGCTCGGCATGACCGCTACACCGAAAGAAACGAAATATACATCTAACATTACATATTTTGGAGATCCTGTATATATGTACTCGCTGCGGAATGGCATCGAAGACGGATTTCTTGCTCCTTTTAAAGTTGTCGGCTTAACAACCGATATTAGTGACGGCTGGAGACCGATAAAAGGTCAGCGTGATATTTACGGCAACGAGATTCCGGACAGAATATATAATAATACTGATTATGATTACAATATCATCATCGCTGACCGTATAAATCAAGTAGCTCAGGAGATTACAAATTATCTCGTTAGCACCGACCGTATGCAGAAAACAATCGTATTCTGCGCTACGGAAGATGCTGCTGAGAGAATGAGGATCGCACTGACAAATCTGAATAAGGATATGTGCGCGAAGAATCCCGATTATGTTGTTCGTATCACTGGCTCTGATGATTATGGAAAGAGCAAGATAAAATATTTTATATCAACAAATGAAAAATACCCTGTTATCGCAACCACTTCAAAACTACTCTCGACCGGCGCAGACTGCAAGATGACAAAACTTATTGTTATTGACGAGAATATCGGTTCTATGACCGAGTTCAAACAGATAATCGGGCGCGGCACCCGTCTCCGCGAAAAAGAAGGCAAGACACATTTTGTAGTAATGGACTTCCGGGGAATATCACGGCTGTTCTATGATCCTGAATGGGACGGTCCCGTTGAGGTCTTGCCTGGTTATCATCCTCCACAGCCCAAAGACGGACCTGGAATACCTGCATATCCTCCTGCGCCACCCGTCGAGCCGACACCTAAACCATATGTTGATGTTAACGGATGCCGTGTCAGCATTATAAACAAAACAGTTTCCGTGTATGATGCTGACGGCAAACTGCTCCGTCATGAAAACATCATAGATTACACGAAAACAAACATACGCGGTGAATATGCTGATCTGGAGCATTTTGTACGCTGCTGGAACAGTGAGGAAAAGAAAAAGACCATATCCGAGCTTTTCAAGGAACACGGCATTGACCTGCAAGCCCTGAAAGAATCGCAGGGTATGGGCGATATTGACGATTTTGATTTCATCATTCATGTTGCGTTCGACAAGAAACCGCTGACACGGAGAGAACGTGCTAATAATGTCAAAAAGCGCGATTTCATTAGCAAATACAGCGGAATGGCAAAGGAAGTTATCGAAGCACTTCTCGATATGTACAGCAACGAGGGTATATATCAGATCGAAGACACACAGGTGTTGAAACTGGATCCGTTTGTCAAAATGGGTAAAC
>JAFVBZ010000258.1 GCA_017479645.1 Ruminiclostridium sp.
ACGCGTCGTTGATTCCGCACCTCTCCACGATATAGGCAAGATCAAGGTTTCCGATATGATACTCAACAAGCCGGGCAGACTTACGGACGATGAGTTTGTGAAGATGCAGAGCCACGCTTACGAAGGAAGCGTTATTCTCGAACAGGTGATCGACCTCGTTCCGGATTCCGATTACCTCTACGAAGCGAAGAACCTTGCGCATTACCACCATGAGAAGTGGAACGGCAAGGGCTACCCGGAAGGAAAAGCAGGCGAGGATATCCCGCTTTCGGCAAGAATTATGGCTGTCGCGGACGTATTCGATGCGCTCGTATCAAGACGAAGCTACAAGGATCCTTTCTCCTTCGAGCAGGCTTGCGATATTATCCGCGAAGGTGCAGGCTCCCACTTTGACCCGCTCGTAGCCGACGCGTTCCTCTCCGCTCAGGACGAGGCAAGAAGAGTCGCAGAGTCTTTCGGTGAGCTCAAGACCGGCTACACCGAGGATACTCATGTTGATGACAGCGGCAAGAGCCGTTAACGAAAGTCTCTGCCGCCGCGCTCTGCGCTTTGTCCTTCGCGGACAGCGCCAGCCCATTTTCAAAAAGGGGCCGGATCCCCTGAACAAGTCCCGTAAAACGGAACTTTGACAGGTTCTTCGTAAACCAAAATCAGACTTTTCTGACTGGACAAACTGCGCACAGGAACATTTGTTCCTGTGCGTTTTTTCAAGAGATAAAAAATTTTCATACTTTATTTTGTGAAAACTCTTGACTTCCCGGCTTTTATGTAGTAAACTGTAATGTAGTAATACGATACATACGGCTTTTACCGCCACAATTTTAATTGACAGAAAGGATATCACAATGAAAAAACGTCAGATCAATTATGAGAACCGTGAGTTTCTTTATGAGGCTGTACTTCAGCTCAAGAATATCGAGGAATGCGCAGCTTTCTTCGAAGATCTCTGCACCGTGCAGGAGCTTGCTTCGATATCACAGAGACTTGTCGTAGCAAAATACCTCACAGAAGATAAGGTATATGCAGATATCGTTGATATCACAAGCGCAAGCACAGCTACAATAAGCCGCGTAAACCGTACTCTCCAGACCGGAAAGGACGGCTACAGCGTAGTATTTGACCGCCTTAAGAAACAGGGTAAAATGGGATGAGCTACGACGCTTTCGCCCGCCACTATGACGCACTTACCGAAAACATAGACTACAATGAGCTTGCCGCATATTACGACAGGCTCAATGCGCGTTTTAACGGCAGAAAAGGCATACTGCTCGATCTCGCCTGCGGCACCGGTTCCCTGTCTGTGCTGTTCAGAGACATGGGATACGATGTTATAGGCGTGGACGCTTCGCCGGAAATGCTGAATATTGCCGCGGAGAAGGAACATAACGGCATTCAGTTCCTCTGCCAGGATATGACAGAGCTCGATATGTTCGGAACGGTCGATCTCACTGTATGCGCCCTCGACAGCATCAGCCACCTCGGTTCAGAAGAAGAAGTGAGAGCTGCATTTGAGAAAGTCGCGCTTTTCTCAAATCCCGGAGCAATGTTCATATTCGATGTGAACACGCCCTACAAGCACGAACATATTCTTGCGGACAGCACTTATGTCTATGAGACTGACGATGTTTTCTGCGTGTGGGAGAATGAATACCTCGGTGACGGTGCTACCGCGATAACGCTCGATTTCTTCGAGCGCGACGGCGATGTTTACCGCCGCAGCTTTGACGAGTTCACCGAGCGCGGATATTCCCGCGAATGTATGGAACGTCTGCTGAAAGAAGCAGGCTTTGAGATATGCGGCTGCTATGAGTATCCGACAGAGAACGAACCGACGGAGACAAGCGAAAAGCTGACCTTTGCCGCGAAGCTCGTGAACGCGAAAAACAGAGAGATATAAAGGAGATACACAATTGGCAAAGATAGTGAGAGCTTTATCGGCGGACGGGAGCGTTCTTTGCTCCGCGATAGATTCCACCGATATCGCCAATGAGATATTCAGACTGCATAAGACAACCCCCGTTGCCACGGCGGCGCTCGGACGGCTCGCGGCAGCAGGCTCGATAATGGGAGCGATGCTCAAATCCGAGGACGACCGGCTCACCCTGCGCATGAACGGGAACGGACCCGCGGGTAACCTCGTTGTCGCGGCGGACTATATGGGCAACGTGAAATGCTATGCCGACAACGTGAATGTCGACCTTCCGCTCAAGCCGAACGGCAAGCTCGACGTTTCCGGATATGTGGGCAGCGACGGTTTTCTCGGAGTCATCAAAGACCTCGGGCTCAAAGAGCCGTACGCCACACAGGTGCCTATCGTTTCGGGCGAGATAGCCGAGGATATCACAAGCTATTACGCGATAAGCGAGCAGATACCCACGGTATGCGCACTTGGAGTACTCGTTGACCGCGACTGGACTGTAAAGCACGCGGGCGGATATCTGATACAGCTTGTTCCGCCGATAAATGAAAAGGCGATTGATTTTATCGAGAACAATATTAAGAATATGCAGAGCATGACCGAGATGCTTGCTGCCGGAAAAACACCGGAGGAGATCGCACTGATGGGTCTCGAAGGGCTTAACGGCGAGGTGCTCGATTCGTGGGAGTGCCGCTATTACTGCAATTGCAGCCGCGAACGCACGGAGCGCATACTTCTTTCACTCGGACACGACGAGCTTGAAAAGCTCGCGGAGGAAAAGGACGAAACAGAAGTCTGCTGTCATTTCTGCGACAAGAAATACAGATTTACTTCGGACGAGCTGAAGAAGCTGCTCACAGAGGGAGAGAAACCGTAATGCCAACAGGTATGCTCAGATCCGATTTTTATTATGACCTGCCGGAGGAGCTTATCGCGCAGACCCCGCTCGAACCGCGCGACAGCTCACGGCTGATGAAGATAGACCGCATAAGCGGTGATATAATACACGATCACTTCTTCAACCTTTCCGAGTATCTGCGGGAGGGCGATCTTCTTGTCATGAACGACTCGAAGGTGTTTCCTGCCCGCATCATCGGCGTTAAGGAGGAGACCGGCGTTGTGTGCGAGTTCCTGCTGCTCGAACAGCACGGGAATGACGAATGGGAGGCGATAGTGCGTCCCGGACGCAGACTGAAACGCGGTGCGCGTGTAAAGTTCTCCGACGAGCTGATCGGAGAAGTGATCGACGTGCTGCCCGACGGAAACAGGATCGTTAAGTTTTGCTTCGACGGTGTTTTCTTCGATATCCTCGACCGCATAGGACAGATGCCGCTCCCGCCGTACATTACGGAAAAGCTGAAAAACAAGGACAGATACAACACCATTTACTGCCGTGAGACAGGCTCGGCAGCAGCACCGACCGCCGGACTTCACTTTACGGACAGAGTGTTTGGATCGCTGAAAAACAAGGGTGTTGATACAGCCTTCGTTACGCTTCATGTCGGACTCGGAACGTTCCGCCCCGTCAAGGAAGAAAATATTCTCGATCACAAAATGCATGTTGAGCATTTCTCTATTCCGGAAGTTACCGCGGAAAAGATCGCCGCACACAAAAAGAACGGCGGACGCGTAATTGCAGTCGGAACTACAAGCTGCCGCACCCTCGAAGCCTGTGCGCAGAAATACGGTGAAGTGCGCTCCTGCTCCGAAAGCACCGGCATCTTCATCTACCCCGGATACGAGTTCAGAGTGATAGACGGGCTTATCACCAATTTCCACCTGCCGGAAAGCACACTTATCATGCTTGTGAGCGCATTTCTCGGACGCGAAAAGACGCTTGCCGCATATAAGACCGCGATAGAGGAAAGATACAGATTCTTCTCCTTCGGCGACAGTATGTTCATTTCATAGCGAAAGGAAGAAGAATAAATGCTTTATATAATGAGACACGGCGAGACGGACTGGAACGTGAGGCGTAAGCTTCAGGGTCACACCGATGTCCCGCTCAACGATAACGGCAGAAAAATGGCAAAAGATGCCGCGGAAAAATACAAAGACGTGCATTTCGATGTCTGCTACTGTTCCCCGCTGATACGGGCAAAAGAAACGGCTGAGATATTACTGAACGGCAGAGATGTCCCGATCATTACCGATGACAGATTGCAGGAAATGAGCTTCGGCGAATACGAAGGAACAGAAAACACCTTCGCGATCCCGGACTGTCCGATAAATACGTTATTCCTTGACCCGGAAAACTACATTGACCCGCCCGGAGGCGCAGAAAGCTTTGAGTCTCTCTACGCAAGAACAGGCGAGTTCCTTCGTGAAGTCGCATTGCCGCTTGTCGGCGAGGGGAAAGATGTGCTTATCGTAGGTCACGGCGCTATGAACAGCAGCATAGTCTGTCAGGTCAGAAACATACCGGTGAAGGATTTCTGGAAAGCCGGGATCGACAACTGCAAGCTGATAAAGCTGATATAGTGTATCATTCATACACTGCTGTTTTATGCAGCCACACGCATATTCTTGATGATGTCACACACAATCTGTATCTTACAAGCCGGGAAGATATTATCAGTGAAATAATACAGGAGAACACATGAAAAATTCACGATTCGAGATACTCAAAACCGAAGAACGTGCAAGACGCGGACGCTTCACTACTCCACACGGCGTTATCGAATCCCCGTTCTTTATGAATGTCGGCACTTCCGCCGCAATTAAAGGCGGTCTTTCGTCGATAGACCTGCGCGGGCTGAAAACACAGGTGGAGCTATGCAACACCTATCACCTGCATGTCCGTCCCGGCGACGATGTTATTTACAAAATGGGCGGTCTGCATAAGTTTATGAACTGGGACAAGCCGATACTCACCGACAGCGGCGGATTTCAGGTGTTCTCGCTCGCCAAGCTCCGCAAGATAAAGGAAGAGGGAGTTTACTTCAGCTCTCACGTTGACGGACGCAAGATATTCATGGGACCGGAAGAAAGTATGCAGATACAGTCACACCTCGCTTCGACAATAGCTATGGCGTTCGATGAATGCGTGGAAAATCCCGCGGAATACAGCTATGCGGCAAACTCCGTCGAGCGCACAACACGCTGGCTTATTCGCTGCAAGGTGGAAATGGAACGGCTCAATTCCCTTCCGGAGACTATAAACAAGAAGCAGCTTCTTTTCGCTATAAATCAAGGTGCAACATACGACGATCTGCGCATAAAGCACATGAAGGATATCGCCGCGCTCGATCTCGACGGCTACGCGATCGGCGGTCTTGCAGTCGGTGAGCCTACCGATGTGATGTATCATATTCTCGACGAGGTAGTTCCATACGCGCCCTATGACAAGCCCCGATATCTCATGGGCGTAGGTACACCCTCAAATATCATCGAAGCCGTTTACCGCGGCGTGGATATGTTCGACTGCGTAATGCCGAGCAGAAACGCGCGTCATGCAACTATATTCACATGGCATGGCATCACACACGCGAAAAACGAATGCTTCATGACCGATGACAGACCGATCGACGAGGAATGCGACTGCCCCACCTGCCGGAACTTCTCCCGCGCATATATCCGTCACCTCTTCAAAGCAGGCGAACAGCTCGGAGGACGGCTCGCGGTAACTCACAATCTCTACTTCTACAACACGCTTATGGAGAAGATACGCGGCGCTATCGACAACGGCGAATTCAAGGCTTTCAGAGAGCATTACTCCCCTCTGCTTGCACAGCTTGTAAAATAAATATGCCCCGCACTGTCTCGGTTAATTATTCTCTTCAAAAAACAGCTTGCAGATATTATCTCTGTAAGCTGCTTTCTTGTTTTTCGGAACGGAGTCTTTGCCAGCCCCGCTACATTTCTATGAGAGCCGCCCATAGAATTACACTATGAAATACTGCATCTGTTTAGGGGGTCCAGCCCCCTTTTCCAAAGGGGGCTGGCGGGTCCGGACAGCGCCCGGGTCTCAAGCGGAGCGGTTTCCTTTATTCGCCGTATATTATGCTTCTGTACGGCTCGTCAAGATACTCCTCCGGAATATTATCGCGGAAAATGTCAAGTATATAATCATAAGAAACACCGCTGACAGCGTGGACAGCGCCCATTTCCGGAGTGTACTGATCCAGCGGATAAACGCCGACATAGGAGTATGATCTGTCAAAATGATCTACAAGTGGTATCGCTTTTGCATCGGATAATGTGATACTTCCGTCAGAGGGTTCCTTCGTGACCGTTATCGCGCCGAGCATTTCCGCCATTGAAGCAGGTACGTCCATTGTTGAGATAAGGTTGCCGAGACAGTAGAAAACGAATGCTTTTCTTCCGTCCGCTGTGTCGATATACTCCATTGTCTGCACGGTATGAGGCTGTGTGCCAACAATTATATCCGCACCCCAGTCCGCAAGTTTCCGCGACATTTCCTTCTGATCTTCCGTGACGATGTTGCTGACTTCTATGCCGAAATGAACGCTTACTATAACGCAGTCCGCGATCTCCGATGCTTTCTGCACCTGTTTTTTTATCGTCTCCTCGTCATCGAGATATGTCACCCTGCACTCCGATGAAGGCGGAAGCGACAGACCGTTGGTATGCTCCATATAGCCGAGAAACGCGAACTTAATGCCGTTCACTTCAAGAGTCCGGATATCGTTCATATCCGCTTCGCTGAGATATGCGCCGTAAACGGGCTTGTCCGGATAGTTCTCCTTCCAGAAACGGAGAGTAGAAATAAGCCCCGCTTCACCCTTGTCAAGAACGTGATTGTTGGATATCGAGAATGCGTCAAATCCCAGCTCCGTCATATCCCGTGCCATTTCCGTCGGCGTGCAGAATGTGGGGTATGTGTCCGGTTCAAAATCGTCCGAGATTATCGTCTCCTGATTGAGTATCGCAAGATCGGCATCGCTTATCAGAGTTCCGAGATGCTCGTAAGCGGGCGAGAACTCGTAGCCCTCGCCTCCCGCAGTTTCTTTCGCTATGCGGTATATCGGCGTATGTATAAGATTGTCGCCTGCGCAGACGATGCGGACAGATGCAGGTTCGGCAGGCTTTTCCGGTTCGGGTTGGAACGCTTCTTCCGATGATTCTATCGCGTCCTCGTCTATGTAGATCACCGCTTCGACTGCTTCTTCGGTTCCTTCTGTTTCAGCAACCGCAGGCGTTGTCTCCGGTACAGAAGTCACTCCGCCGGATATATTTGTACAGCCGCAGGACATAATCAGAAGCACAAATAGTAATATTGCTGTTTTTTTCATAACTACCTCGTTTTTATATTTAAATGCAGATTATATAATATCACAAAAACACGGATTTTGCAAGAAAAACAACGTCCGGAACGCTGCAAATTAATGACATATCGGGACAGGCACGGACATAAAATAGGTTTTGAACGGCAATAAAAGGCAAATCAGCGATATTTTACCGTCACATTCAACAAATTTTGCTGTTTAAATACAGCACTATTCATATTTTTTTACTAAAGCTATTGCAACATTTGGTAAAATATGCTATAATAATCTACAAATAATAGGTATATTAGTGAATGTTGCTGTAAAGACGCGTTCAATGCTGTCCCATATCCCATTACGATGCACGCCTTGCTTCGCGAGATCCTTTTACAGCCTCAGTCAGCAGCTAATTCGGCAGATGCCGTTAAAGAAAGGAGTAATGCGAAATGGGATATAAACTTCCCGAGGAGTACAAGCTTCCTCTCCACCTTTTCCACGAAGGTAACATTACGAAAGGATATGAGTTCTTCGGTTCTCATTTCACCGAAAAAAGCGGTAAGAAAGGCGTAATTTTCAGAGTATGGGCGCCTAAAGCGGCAAGCGTCAGCGTTGTCGGCGATTTCAACAAGTGGGACAGATATCAGCATCAGATGAATAAGATCAGCGACGGCGGTATCTGGGAACTGTTTATCCCCGGTCTCAAGAAGTACGATTCGTACAAATACAGCATAGAAAGCAGCTACGGTCAGGTTCACCTCAAAGCCGATCCCTACGGCTTCCACATGGAGACAAGACCCAATACGGCTACAAAGATCTACGATATCGAGGGATATAAGTGGAAGGATAAGAAGTGGATCGATGAACGTGATAACAAAAACGTTTACGAGTCCCCGATGAATATCTACGAAGTTCATCTCAGCTCCTGGCAGCACAAGAACTTCGAGGAAGAACTGTTCAACTATATGGAATGCGCAAAGGAGCTTGTTCCGTATGTTAAGAAAATGGGCTACACCCATATCGAGATGATGCCGATAGCGGAGTTCCCCTTCGACGGTTCCTGGGGATATCAGGGAATCGGTTACTTCGCTCCTACCTCCCGTTTCGGTACACCTCACGACTTCATGGAATTCATCGACTACTGCCACCAGAACGGCATAGGCGTTATCCTTGACTGGGTTCCCGCCCACTTCCCCAAGGACGCTGCGGGATTGTTTGAATTCGACGGCGAATGCTGCTACGAGTATTCCGATCCGCTCAAAATGGAGCACCGCAACTGGGGTACCCGAGTTTTCGACTGGGGCAAGCCCGAAGTACAGAGCTTCCTCATCTCCAACGCTACTTACTGGTTCGACAAGTACCACATAGACGGTCTGCGTGTTGACGCAGTCGCTTCCATGCTCTATCTCGACTACGACAGAAAAGAGTGGAGACCGAACTGCTACGGCGGAAACGAGAACCTTGAAGCTGTTGCATTCTTCAAGAAGCTCAACTCCTCACTTTTCGGAAACTTTAAAAATATCCTCATGATCGCCGAGGAATCCACCGCATGGCCTATGGTAACAAAGCCTGCCGATGTAGGCGGTCTCGGATTCAACTTCAAGTGGAACATGGGCTGGATGAACGATATGCTCGCTTATATGTCCATGAATCCCGAGTGGAGACACGATCACCATAACCTCGTTACATTCTCGTTCTACTACGCTTTCTCCGAGAACTATATCCTGCCGATATCCCATGACGAGGTAGTTCACGGAAAATGCTCGATGCTCGACAAGATGAGCGGTCCGAGAGAGCTGAGATTTGCTTCCTTCCGGACATTCCTCGCATATATGATGGCTCACCCCGGCAAAAAGCTGATGTTCATGGGTCAGGAATTCGCGCAGTTCAAAGAGTGGAACTACAAGACAGGTCTGGATTGGGACGTTCTCGAATTCCCGGAGCACAAAGCTCTCTGGGAGTACGAAAAGGCGCTCAACAAGTTCTATCTCGATAATAATGAGCTGTGGGAAGTGGATAATGACTGGACAGGCTTCAAGTGGATCGTAAGCGATGACAACGAGAACAGCGTTATCGTATTCCGCCGCTTCAACAAGAAGGGCGACGAGCTTATCGGTGTATTCAACTTCCAGCCCAAGAGCCATGAGACATACAGCTTCGGTGTTCCCTACTACGGAGATTATGAGGAGGTATTCTCCTCCGAGGATCCCGTTTCCGGCGTTCACAACGAAAAGATAAGCTCTTTCCGCGCGGATATGCACGGCGAGAAGTTCGCTGTATCGATAAAGATCGCACCTATGTCCGCTATGTTCTTCCGCGTTACAAACAAGAGAGACTATGAAGCGGAAATGGAGGCTCTGCGCATCGAAGAGGAGAAGAAAGCAAAGAAGAGAGAAGCTGCCGCAAAGCGCGCGGAAAAGAAGCGTCTCGAAGAAGAAGCTGCCAAGAAAAAGGCAGCGGAAGAAGCTGCAGCAAAGAAGAAAGCCGCTAAAAAGGCACCCGTAAAGAAAGCGGCTGAACCCAAGAAAGCGGTAAAGAAAACCGCAGAAAAAGCAGAAGTTAAACCGGAAGTGAACGAAAAGAAAAAGCCGGGCAGAAAACCCGCTGCAAAGAAGGAAGATGCACCGGAAAAGAAAAAGCCCGGAAGAAAGCCTTCCGCTAAAAAGACCGGATCCAAAAAGTAATATGTAAATAAATATTCGGAGGACAATATTATGAACCATGTTAAAAAAGAATGCGTAGCTATGCTGCTCGCAGGAGGTCAGGGAAGCAGACTGTATGCTCTTACCCAGAATATGGCTAAGCCTGCCGTTCCCTACGGCGGAAAATACAGGATCATCGACTTTCCGCTCTCCAACTGTGTAAATTCCGGCATCGATACCGTCGGTGTTCTTACACAGTATCAGCCACTTGTACTTAACGAGTACATCGGAAACGGTCATCCGTGGGGACTCGACCGCGTTCACGGCGGTGTACATGTTCTCCCGCCTTATGAGACAGCTTCCGGCAAGTCCTGGTACACCGGTACGGCTAACGCGATCTATCAGAACATCAGCTTTATCGACAGATACAATCCCGAGTATGTGGCTGTCCTCTCCGGCGACCATATTTACAAGATGGATTACTCGAAGATGCTCGATTTCCATAAGAAGAAGAAGGCTGAGGCTACAATCGCAGTTCTCGAAGTTCCGTGGGAGGAGGCTCCCCGCTTCGGTATCATGACTGCCGATGAGGAAGGCACTATCACCGAATTTGCAGAAAAGCCGAAAGAGCCGAAATCCAACCTCGCTTCCATGGGCGTTTACATCTTCACATGGTCAACCCTCAAGCGTCACCTCATCGCAAATGAGAATGACGAAGGCGCTACAAAGGACTTCGGTAAGAACATTATCCCCGCTATGCTCGACGAAGGAAGCAAGCTCGTAGCTTACCACTTCGATGCTTACTGGAAGGACGTAGGAACTATCGACAGCCTTTGGGAAGCAAATATGGACTGCCTTGATCCGAATGTTCCGCTTGATCTCTATGATCCCAAGTGGAAGATCTACTCCAGAAACCCCGTTATGCCTCCGCATTACGCAGGTCCCAACAGCAAGATAGAGAACTCTATGGTAGCTGAGGGCTGCGATATTGAAGGAGATATCGACTTCTCGGTACTCTTCGACGGCGTTGTCATTGAAGAGGGCGCTACTGTAAGATACAGTATCGTAATGCCGAACACAGTCATCAAGAAGGGCGCGGTTGTGGAATACTCGATCATCGGTGAGGAATGCACCATCGGCGAAGGCGCTCATATCGGCGAAAGACCCGAAAACGTTGAAAACAGAGACGAATGGGGAGTTGCAGTTGTCGGAAATGCAATAAAGATCTCCGACAAGGTTGTTATTTCTCCTAAGGCTATGATCTCGCAGGACGTCTGATCTTAAACAAATAAATGATCTGAAAGGAAATTATTTAAAATGGCTAATATGTCTAACGTACTCGGTCTTATCTTCGCTAATATGCACGAGCTCGTAGTTACCGATCTCACAAAGAACCGCGCTATGGCTTCGGTTCCCTTCGGCGCAAGATACAGACTTATCGACTTCCCCCTCTCCAACATGGTCAACTCGGGAATATCCACAATCGGCATCGTAACAAAGTCCAACTATCAGTCACTCCTCGATCATGTAGGCTCCGGCGATGAATGGGATCTCTCCAGAAAGAACGGCGGTCTCCACTTCCTCCCTCCCTACAGCAACGAGATCACAGGTCTGTACAGAGGCAGGCTTGAAGCGCTTGTAGGCGTAAAGGACTTCATAACCAAGTCCGATGCTGATTATATCGTAATGTCCGACTGCGACTGCGTAGCAAACCTCGATTTCAAGAAGCTCGTTGACTTCCACGAGGAAAAAGGCTCCGATATAACTGTAGTTTACGGCAAGAAAGATTTCACTCCCGATCAGACAAAGACCCGCACTATCCTCAAGGTCGATGACAATAACGAAGTATATGATGTTCTCGTTCGTCCCGAGCTTTCCGGAACATTCGACGCAAGCATGAACATATTCGTTATGTCGAAGGAATTTGTACTGAACATAATCAACAGCGCCGCAAGCCGCAACCTCTACAGCTTCGAGGTAGATGTTCTCCAGCACAGACTCAAGGAATTCAAGGTTTACGGCTACGAATTCGCCGGCTACTACTCGCAGATCGACGGAATCCGCGCTTACTACCAGGCTAACATGGAGCTTATGGACAGGAATAACCGCAAGGCTCTGTTCAACCTCGACGATCCGATCTACACCAAGGTTCGTGATGAGGCTCCCGCTAAGTACGGTCTTGAATCCGCAGTAAAGAACAGCATCATCGCTGACGGCTGCATCATCGAGGGAACAGTTGAAAACTCCGTTCTCTTCAGAGGCGTTAAAGTCGGCAAGGGCGCAGTTGTCAAGAACTGCATACTCATGCAGGACACCGAGATCGGCGATAAGTGCGAGCTTAACTACGTTATTGCAGATAAGAATGTCGTTGTCGGCAATTACAGAAGCATCGGCGGAACGCTCGATTATCCTGTTTTCGTAAACAAGGGAGCAGCGGTCTGAGGCGCCTGCGGGCGCAAGTTTGCCGCTTCGCTTGAGACGGGGCTCTGCCCCGAACCCCTCCAACCCCTTTAAAAAGGGGTTGGATCCCTAAATCGGATCCCGTAAAACGGTTATTTGAAAGTATTCTAAAAGATCAATAAAAACATCTCCCCGTAAGTCCGGCGCTTACGGGGAGATGTTGTTTTTATTTCGTGACTTTTATCTGTATTTTAGCTGTAGTGCTGCCTGATTTGGCAGTGATAACTGTCGTCCCTGCTTTCTTGGCAGTAACTTTTCCGCTGCTTGAAACTGCCGCAACACTTGACTTTGAGCTTGACCATGTAACACCGGTGCTTCCGGCATCTGTCGATAGCTGCATAGCTTCCCCGACTTTCATTGGTATCGTTATACAGCTGATTTCAGATGTTTCTTCTGCATCAGAAGAGGGATATGTGGCTTTAAAGCTGAATTTACCTTTTCCCTGTAGGCTGTTATTGTAAAACCTGAGGTAATATGTTCCTTTCTTTAAAGTATATTTAAAAGAACCTGAATATTTTTCTATCGCGTTATTCCAAAGGCAGTTAACTAAACTATCTATGGAGTTCCAACTGCTTTTTCCTGAATCTGCCTTCAGATCGGAAGCCTTGATCTTATTTCCGTTTTTATCATAAAGTGTTACATATAAACTATTCATTTGTGAAGTAACACTTAATTTTAAGTCTCCTGCCTTATTTAACACGATCTTATAATCTGATTTTTCGTATAATTTAGAAGATACCGAATACGTCTTTCCGCTTGTATGAGCTTTTGCTGTATCAGCTATACTCTCCGCGCTTGCTGTGACCGCAAAGCAGCACACAAGCATCACTACCGACAGCAGCACGGCTGTCATTTTCTTGATTTTTAACATAGTTTGTCCTCCTTAATTGTGTTGCGAAAACAAAAGAGCGCTGCGGCACAAAAGCCGCAGCGCCGAAAAATGCAGCTCTTTATGCCGCAACGCAATTCAATTTTCGCACTACAAACAAGAGTAACTATTTTTACGAAAAAATGAGCTTGCATTTTTACCGTAATTTATTGTTACTCATAGTTTGCAGAATTATTGAATTACGTTGCAATATTATTCTACCACATTTAACGGAAAATTGCAACAGTAAATTGAAAAATCCGCTGATTTCTTGACTAATCGGCGGAACACTGGTATAATATAAGTATAACGGTGAGAGGAGGGATTCTGTGAAGCCGGGTAAGATACTCGCAGTTTCTATTTTCGGTTACCTTATCTACATAGGATTCCAGCTTTTCGTGATGTTCAATCCGAACAGCCCGGAAAGGCTCAGAAATGCGCAGGAGAATATCCCCTCCGCAACAGAACAGCGTGCCGACAACCTCTGGGCATACTACCTCATAAACGCAGATAACCCGCTTCCGGCTGATTTTACAGTGGGCCTCGACAAAGTACAGGGAAACTACATGCTCGATGAACGGTGCGCAGGATATGCAAGGCAGATGATCGCAGACGCGGCAAAGGACGGCATTGAGCTGACTGTCGTTTCCGCTTACAGAAGTGTGCAGAAACAGCAGGAGAACCTTGAAAGCTACACCCAGCGTCTTATCTCCCTCGGTCACAGCAGTACGGAAGCACGAAAGCTCGCCGAAAAGGAGATAGCCCTTCCCTACACCAGCGAACATAATGCAGGACTCGCCCTCGATATACTCACGCCCGACTGGTGGGAGACGCATGACGATGTTACAGCAGATTTTGAGAATACCGAACAGTTCCGCTGGCTCACTGAAAATGCACACAAATACGGGTTTATAATGCGATATCCGAAGGAATACGAGAACGTTACCGGCATTATCTACGAACCGTGGCATTACCGCTTTGTAGGTGTTTTTTATGCCGGAGAGATAAAAGAGTCGGGACTTCCGCTCGAATACTTCTACAAAACACATTTCTGATATAAAAGGAAAAAGCCCCGCTATTTGGAAGGTTTCTTTTATGCGCGCATCGTGCGCGCTTTTGGAAACCTTCTGAACGGCATCATGCCGTTGCAGAGCTCAATCCGCTGCTGTAAAAAGGAAAAAGCCCCGCTATTTTGGAAGGTTTCTTTTATGCGCGCATCGTGCGCGCTTTTGGAAACCTTCTGAACGGCATCATGCCGTTGCAGAGCTCAATCCGCTGCTGTAAAAAGGAAAAAGCCCCGCTATTGCAGAGCTCAATCCTTCTTTTGTTCGACAACTCAATAATGAGGGTGGTATCTTTTAAAACTCTGCATTTCAGCCTTTGCCAGAAATAAGGCTTTGCTCTGAAATACAGCAGTCGTCAGCGGCGACTCGCCGCTCGACAACTCAATAATGAGAGTGGTATCTTTTTAAGACAACAGTCGTCAGCGGCGACTCGCCGCACGCTTACTTTACGATAAAGTCGGAGATAGCTTCTTCAAGCTCCGCTGTATCGTCGGTGTGAGCAACAAGCTTCAGCTCCTTGGAGAGATCAATGCTGAATATGCCCATTATAGACTTGGCATCGATCGCATATCTTCCGGAGATAAGGTCAATATCAAAATCATACGACATTACTGTTGATACAAACTTCTTAACATCTTCTATAGTTGCTATTCTTACGTTGAATTCTTTCATTGTTCTGCTTCCTTTCTTTGTTCTCTTGATTCTTCTGTTCTTTTATTTGTTTACGATATGTTCTGCAACATCTTCAAGGAAGTCAGTCTTGTCGCTGTGGATAGTCATCTCTATCTCACGGCTCAGATCAAGGCTGAATATACCCATAATAGACTTTCCGTCAACCGTGTACTTTCCAAGCGAAAGATCAATGTCGTATGAGTAATTGTTCGCTTTCTTTACAAAATCCTTAACGTCATCTATACTTACGAGCTTTACAATAGCTTTGATCATCTTCTTAACCGTTCCTTTCTTGTCTCCGATACGATATATTTTTCTTTCGTATCTTGATACTATAATAGCAGAAAAATTTTTAAAGTCAAGAGTTTACAATGAATTTCGGAGTTTTTAGTGATAATATCACTTTTCTGAAACTATTTTTGTTATATTTGCACAATATAGGAGCTGTCGAATTATGAAATATGCTGTAATAACCTTCGGCTGCAAGGTAAATCAATATGAAAGTACCGCAATTGACAACGCTATGCGCGATGCGGGATTTGAATATGCCGGAATCGAAGATAGTGCCGATATTGTGATAATAAACTCCTGCTCCGTTACAGAAAACGGTGATAAAAAAGCAAAACACGCTGTCCGCGCAGCCAAAAAACTGAGCAAAGATACGATAGTTGTGCTGACCGGCTGTTTCCCGCAGGCATTTCCCGATGCAGCAAAGCAAAGCGGTGCGGATATCGTCTGCGGAACAGCCCGCAGAGCCGAAATACCCGCACTTGTCCGCAGCTTCATCGAAAACCGTAAGATCAATGCTGATATGTCGCTCCCCGATACCTTTGAGGAACCGGATATGTCCCGTACAACTGCCAAGACCCGTGCATTCATCAAGATCGAAGACGGCTGCGACAGGTATTGTTCCTACTGCGTTATCCCGTATGCACGCGGAAAAGTGCGCTCCCGAAGCCTTGATTCCATTGCCGGTGAAGCCCGTATCTGCGCGGAACAGGGTCATCGTGAACTCGTTCTTGTGGGCATTAACCTTTCCCGCTACGGCTCCGATATCGGCTGTGATCTTGCCGACGCTGTAAACGCTGCTTCCCTGCCGGAGACTGTTGTAAGAGTAAGGCTTTCTTCCCTTGAGCCGGAGCTGATGACCGATGATCTTATCGCAAAGCTTGCCGGAAACAGCAAGCTCTGCCCCCATTTCCACCTGTCGCTCCAGAGCGGATGTGATGCGACGCTTAAACGTATGAACAGGCACTACACTTCTGCGGAATACCTTGATCTGATCTCACGGCTGAGACGCTTTTTTCCGAACTGCGCAATAACCACGGACGTTATGGTGGGATTTGCGGGTGAAACAGACGAGGAATTTGCACAGTCGCTTGAATTCGTCCGGAATGCCGGATTTGCACGCGTCCATGTCTTTACCTATTCTATAAGAGGCGGTACTGCCGCCGAAAAAAGGAACGATCATATCCCGGAATCCGTAAAAGCAGCAAGGTACGCTGAAATGTCGGCTGCCGCGGATAAAATTTACAGGGACTTTCTTGCCGGAAACATCGGAAAAACAGCTGATGTTCTGATACAGAAGCGCACTTCTCCCGAATTTGCCGCCGGACTGACACCGGACTATGTTCCTGTGCGCATTTATGGTTCAGCTGCACAGAAGCATGATATTGTGCGCGTAAAAATAACAGGCGCAGGTGACGGGTACTGCACCGGAAAAGAGATGCAGACATAAATATTGTCTGTCCGCCGAAGCCGGACAGAGGTGTTCTTGATTTTCTAAAAAAAAATCCGGCAGACCAAACTCGGAACTGCCGGAAGTTTTTATTAATGCTGTAATTTAAGTTCTTACTATATCTCTCCAGTCAAGATCACCGCGCTCAAGAGCATGGATAAGCGCTTCACCGGTAGCTATGTTTGTCGCAACCGGGATATTATGCACATCGCTTAATCTGAGCAGCGTCATTTCGTTGGGCTCGTGCGCCTTTGCACTCAACGGATCGCGGAAGAAGAAGAGTACGTCTATTTCATTGCATGAGATACGTGCGGCGATCTGCTGATCTCCGCCCTGGGAACCGCTTAAATATCTCTGGATATTAAGTCCTGTCGCCTCGGCAACAAGCTTGCCGGTAGTTCCTGTAGCACAAAGATTGTGCCTGCTCAGGACACCGCAATAAGCAATACAGAACTGCACCATCAGTTCTTTCTTTGAATCGTGGGCTATAAGAGCAATATTCAATTCCAACACCACCTTTGCTTTTTTTCACATCTGTCAGTCAATATTAATAGAGAGCGGAACTCTTTCACCGAGTATTCTTCTCGATATAGCGTCGTATGCCTTGAAGCCTGTGCTTCCCTTCGGAAGAGGCTTGCCCTTCGAACCGCACACCCTTATCTCGCTGTCCTCCGGTACTACGCCGAGAAGCGGGATACCTACCGTATCCATAACCTCATCGAGGTCATAAAGAACTTCCTCGTCCTTGAACTTAACGGGAACCTTATTGATAACAAGTCTCTGGTTGACGCAGTTCTTCACATAAAGAAAGTCGGAGAGCATCTGTCCGTCTCTTACGCATACTGTATCGGGCGTTGTGACCATAATTATGAGATCGGCAGCCTTGATAACGCTGAATACGGAGCTTCCGATACCCGCAGTATCCATTATGATGTAATCAAAGTACTGTCTCATTTCCTCACAGACTCCGATCACCTTTTCCGGATTGATCTCAATGAACGGGTTCTTGGTTGCGCAGACAAGCGACAGATTTTCACTTCTCTCAACCTTTGTTGTCGCGTTCAGTATATCTATCTTTCCCTCAAGGTACTCACCTATATCGTGACGGACATTTCCGTTGATACCGAGGATAATATCCTGACATCTCAGACCGAAGTCAAGCTCTACGATAAGCGTTTTCTTACCCTGGTAAGCAAGGCAGGAAGCGATATTTGCAGATGTTGTGGACTTTCCTGTTCCGCCCTTTCCGGCAGTTACAGCTATAATCTGTGACATTATAATTACCTCCGTGATAAAACTGCCCGCAAAGCGGCTGAAATATGCCCGAACAGCCTTATACATAATCATTCATATTAACAATACTATTGTAACACATTTTTATTAATTTTTAAAGACCTTTTTTCAATTTGCAAGCAATTTCGTGAAAACTGCAACGAAAAAAGACCATTTTTTTGTTAATTATAAACAACAATTATCTTCTTTTCCAGGGGTTAAGGACTATGCCATTCTCGTCTATATCCGGCTGGTAATCGTGGTAGATGTAGCAGTCGATGATATTTCGCACCATATAGCGCGAATATTCGCCCTTTTCAAGCACAACTCCGAATGCTATCTGCGGATCCTCCGCCGGATAATACCCCATTACCGTGGAGTTGTACACGCCCGGTGAGCCTGCCTCCGGAGTTCCGGTCTTTATCGCAACGCTGTACGGAAGCCCGTCAAAGTTCCACAGCGCTGTGCTTGTCGGCCAGTTCACAAGAGTGGAAACTGCGATCATTCCCTCTCTTACTATGCCGAAAGCGCCGTTCTTATCCTCTATGACTTCCGCAGTCTGCGGCTCGGTCTTATAGACCATAGTGTTCATATCGTAGTCCCACACGGAATCCACAACATAAGGCTTTAGCCGCACTCCGTCATTCGCCAGCGTAAGCGCCTGCACCGCAAGATGAAGCGGCGTTATCATCGTATCAAGCTGCCCGATAGCCGCCTGGAGCGTATTACCGCTGTCCCAGCTCTCACCACGCAGTTTCTCATAAACTTCCGGAGATGACATCTGCCCGGAAAGCCCGCCTATCTCCAGCCCCAGATCCGTCCCATACCCGAATTTAGCGGCAAATGCATCGAGTTCCTCTATTCCGAGCCTTCTCCCGAGATCGTAGAAGAAGATATTGCAGGACCATTTCAGACAATCCACAACGTTGTAGCCGAGATGATAGCCGGTGCATTTCGGGTGATAATCGCTGTAGTAGGTGTAAACGCCTGTGCAGGTGCAGCGTGTGCTGCGATCAATAAGACCGTTCGTAAGCCCGTCAGCAGCAGTTATCGTCTTGAATGCTGACCCCGGACGGTAAAGACCGTTGGTGCAGCGGTTGAACATCGGACTTCCCTCTATTGCAAGCACAGAGGCGTAATCCTCAACAGACTGCTTAAGATCGTAAGTCGGATAATTCGCCATACCAAGCACCGCACCGGTCTTTGCATTGAGCACGACTACTGCTCCCGCGTCGCAGTCCTTGCCCCTGTCAGCCGTGTTGTTGAGCCAGTTTATGTGGTTTGCAAGTATCTCCTGCAGCGTCCGCTGTTCATCACTGTCGATCGTGATGCGGACACTGTTCCCGGCGGAGACTTCCTTTGTTATCGTGTCGGACAGCGCAACTCCGTCTGCGCTTCTGACGATAGTGCGCATACCGTTTGTGCCGCGCAGAACGCTTTCCATTGCGCTTTCTGTGCCGTATTTGCCGACTATGTCGTTATATCCGTAGCCGTCGCTTTTAAGCTTCGCATACTCCTCCGGAGATATTGCGCCGACTGCGCCGAGAACATGGGGGGCGCTGTCGGTTATGACATACTCCCTCGCGCTCTCCTCGACTGTATCCACTCCGGAAAGCTTCATTCCAAGCTCTTTTATCTTTATCACAGTGTCAACCGATACATCGTCCGCAAGCGTGAACCTGTTCTCGTAGGAGAAGTCCCGTTTCTCCATCTCATACCGCACACCGCCGATAAGACGCACTTCTTCACGGCTGTATTTTTCCGTGTCTATATCGTATTTCTTGGCAAGGGCTGAAACGCAGTTGTCCGGAGTTGCGTCCGCATTGACGATTATCCGGGATTTGAAATCCCGCAGCAGATCATTGTCGCTTTCGGTGAACTCAAACGGCTCTGTGAAGCTTATCGGAGCGGAATCGTTCCACTCCTCCCCGCTTGAACGCAGAACATTGACAGCTTTCAGCAGAATATCGTTCCGGTTTACAGAAGGCAGGAACGCTTTCTGCACTATCACTCTGTAAACCGGTCTGTTGGTGGTCATAAGGCGTCCGGCACTGTCAAAGATCTGTCCCCGCGTGGCTATTATCTCCTGCGACGCGGTGTAGCTTATCTCGGTCTGGGCAAGGTAATTGTCGCCCTCTACTATCTGCATGCTGATAAGACGCACCGTACAGAGAAACAGACATACAAACACAAGGAGTATGAGCGTTATCCGCCTTTTAAGCAATGTAACATTTCTCAAGTCTCTTCACCCTGCTCCCCGTCACTGTCTGCTGCCGGATCATCATATACAGCATCGATATCGTCTGTGCGAAGCCTGTTCTCCACTGCTTTGACCAGAAAGTACACAGCAGGAGAAAATATGAACGTAGCTGCGGCGGTAGGCAATATCGAAGCGAACAGGATATACTCGCCTTTCGGGATATTCCAGATCACGATGTTAAACAGCCATTCCATCGAGAATTCAAGCAATATCGCTATTGCAGCCACAACGCAGTAATTGAAAATATTCACGCGGATAAGATTGCGGACAAGAAGCGATGCAGCAACACATACCGCCATGAGCCAGACAGCGCTGAATCCGAACACGAAGTCAAAGGCGATGTCCGTCATAAGTCCGCAGAACAGCGCAAAAATGCAGGAAGGAAGCTCTTCCTCGTACATAGCTACCGCAGCTGCAAGCGGTATCAGCAGCACCGGCTGCCATGCACCGAAGATACCGACGCGCATCATCACATAGGAAAAAACGAGCATCAGAGCGAAAATGCACCATTTAGCGAACCTGTAGCGCTTTTCTGTGCGTGAAAGCTCTTCCGCACCGGCGATCCTGTACTTCATCACTCGTCCTGCCCTTCAAACCCGGTAATAACAAACACTTTTGTTACCTTGAAAACATTCTCGGCAGGCTGAATGACCGCGTGCATCGTCAGTCCGTTCGGATCACTGTAAACCTTCCTGACCGTGCCGAACACGACGTCCTGCGGAAAAACGGAGCTTCCCGACGTTATTATAACGTC
>JAFVBZ010000259.1 GCA_017479645.1 Ruminiclostridium sp.
AGTCCGCTGGGCTTACCGAAGTAATTATTCTCCGCGAACTGCGCTATCTGCGCTATTTTGATAGGATCCAGAGTCCCGCCGTTGAAGAGAAATGAATATATCGTTGCGATAAGCACCTCGAATGCCGCGGAAGAAGAAAGCCCCGAGCCCTTCATAACGTTGGAAACGGTGTATGCACGGAAGCCGCCCACGGAATATCCGCGGTTCCTGAATCCCTTTGTAACTCCGCGGAGCATAGCGGCAGAAGTGAACTTCTCCTCCTCGATCACGTCCAACTCTTCAATATTTATCCTGTCCTCGTCAAGTCCCTCGGACTTTATGACAGCAACAGGCTCGTCTATCGGCTCGACTATTGCGATGATGTCAAGATCGACGCTTGCCGCAAGCACCTTGCCGCAGTTGTGATCGGTATGGTTGCCGCCGACTTCGGTTCGTCCCGGAGATGAGAATACGCGTATTGCCGCTCCGTCCGACGAGAAGTACTGCTTGTACTCCTCTATCGCCTTTTTGTAGCGCTTTCTCTGGTAATCGAGAGTTTCGTCCCTGTACAGCTTTTCCAAGCCTGCTATCCTCGGTTTAACTGCCATTATTCTGTCCTTTCCCGGATCGCTCCGATGAAATGTATTGTATCCCCGCGGGGTATCAAACTGTATTTCTATCGAAATACAGACAAATGCACAATTCACAATGCACAATGTACAATTGTGGAGTGCGCTCTGCGCGCATATCTGAATCGTGACGAAATTACTTGGTTTTGTCTAAGGACAGATACTAATTTAGTATCAGTCGTATTTTTCGGTATAGAACATGTGCTCTGCCTTATGCCGGTGATAGTGGACGCTCATCACGAGACCCACTGCCGCATACAGCGACACCACCGATGTTCCGCCCGCACTTATAAGCGGAAGCGGTATGCCGATAACAGGAAGCACTCCGAGATCCATACCGATGTTTATTATCGAATGCGAGAAGAAGATCGCAAATACTCCGACGCATATCAGCCGCCCGAGACTGTCCTTCGACGAAGCGGCATTCGACAGTATCTTAAGACACAGCACCGCCAGCACTGCCGCAGTGAGTATGCAGCCGACAAATCCAAGAGTCATTCCGATGTATGAGAAAATAAAGTCCGTATCGAGTTCGGGAACGTAGGTGTACTTGTCGCTGCCGAAGATGCCGAGACCGGTCATTCTTCCCGAACCGAGCGCCTTCTTGCCGAGGTACTGCTGCATATAGATGCCGAGCATCTCCTCCTGCTGCATCTCCTCGTCCCAGAGTATCTGTATGCGCTTGATCTGGTAGGGCTGCATCATATAGTTCCAAACGACATAGACCGCAGCAGGAACCAGCAGCAGCGCCGCTATGATGTACTTCCACGAGATACCCGCGGCAAAGATCATTGCAGCGAAAATCGAAATGAATACAAGCGCCGAGCCGTCGTCGCCCTGCTTGATGATAATAGCGGCAGGAACGGCTCCGTGTATGCAGAGAAGCAGCACGTTCAGCGGTTCGTTCAGCCTTGCGCCGACTTTGCTCAGATGTGTTGCAAATGTCATAATAAACGCTATTTTAAGCAGCTCGGAAGGCTGGAACTGTATAAAGCCGAGATTGAGCCAGCCGATATCGTCCGCGCCCTCAACTCCCCTTCCAAGAGGGGTAAACAGCAGAAGCACAAGTATCAGCGCGATCGGGGTATATATCCACCATATCCTCGACAGAAATTTATAGTCTATCGGCGCGATAACAAGTGTGCAACAGATACCTATGACCGCCGAGACCGCATTTACGCGCCATTGTCTGCCGCTTACCTGACCGCTGATGCCGTTCAGATTCATGGTGTACAGCAGAAAAACGCTGAACGCGCTTATAAGCACGCACAGAAGAAGCAGCGCCTTATCAAGGTTCTTCCAGTATTCGGTTATACGCTTAAAGGCTTTGTTCATTTCGCTCTTTCCCGGGTCTCATTATCATTTCATATCTATTCTATTATATACCAAAAGTGACCTTTTTGCAAGGGTTTTCGGCAATTTACAGAGAACAGCATGCTATTTCCGTGATGCCGTAATAAAGCATGGCTTCCGCTGCTTCCGCCGAGATCACCTCACCGGGATAAACTATCGGTACACAGGGCGGACAGGGTGAGTTTATCCCGGCGCAGATCATTCCCACCGCTTCTTTTACAGAAACGGTCTTTTTCGCGGAGAAATAAGCTTCTTTTGCCGTCATTGCAGCTTCCGGTCTGATCACCGGGATTTCCCGTATTTCAACCGGTTCGGTGCGCGGTATGCTCCGCAGTATCTCCGACAGAACAGCGAAGTCCTTCTCCGGCTGTACCACCGAAAACAGCAGCACGGCATATCTGTTCCCGCACATCTCGCATTCCGCGCCTTTCGCCCGGATAAGATTACCGAGCTGCTCGCCGGTATATCCCATAGCTGCCGCGTCAACGGTGATGCGCATATCGTCACTCGGATACAGCGGAACACCAGCCGAAATCAGCTCCGCTTTCAGTTCCCGCACGCGCTCTAATGTACGCAGAGCACTTTCTCGTTCTTCCGCAATATACTTCGCGCAGAGATCGAGGCTGTCCAGCATAAGATAGGACGGGCTGGAACTGCCGAAAAGAGACATTGCAGATTTCGCCGCGGAAAGATACGCACTGTCCGCAAGGTGAAGATAAGCGGTGCCGGTTATCGCAGGGAGAGTCTTATGGGCGCTGTCGGCGGTCATATCGGCTCCGAGCGAAAGCGGGTGGTCACCGGTAAATACCTTGTAGGCACCGTGGGCGTTGTCAGCAAGCAGCAGCACACCGTGTTTTTTGCAGACTTCCGATATTGCGGCAATGTCGGACTGACCGCCGAGATAGTCAACGGAGTTCACAAAAACTGCCGCCGTATCACCGTCTATCGACTGCTCTACATCTTCCGGTCTTATGTCCGCACCGAGAAACGTGTCCGGATATATCCATTTCACGTTCAGACCCAGCAGCACCGCGCTGTTTATTAGACTCTTGTGAGAATATCTCCCGGCAGCTATCGTTTTCTTTCCGGTGAGCGATACCGCCGCGGCAAGCATTGCCTGTATCGAAAGAGTCGCTCCCCCGCAGGAATAGCAAGTCTCTGCCGCACCGAAAAGACCGGCGGTATTACGCTCGCTTTCGCGTATGATACCGCAGCTTTCGTACAGCACATCAGCACCGTTTATCTCGGTTATATCGAGGGGGTACTCTATCCCCTTTCCTCCCGGCATGTGAGCGCGGACATTACCGCTTTCCGCGTATTTTACAAGAAAATCATGTATTGGTGTTTTCAAGATCTCTGTCCTCCGAAAAAAGCTCCCCCTCTCGGGGGAGCCTTGATTCTGTTCAAAAACAATACATCTGAACTGTCTGCATACCTTACATTATCTCATTCGGGTGCAGCGTCACGCTGCCGCAGGTGCAGGGCGACGTCAGCCCTGCCGCCGTCCGCGCAGGACAGCGCGTAAGCGCGGATCATGAGCCGGCAGCTTCCTTGATGAGCTGGCGGTAAGGATCGAGAGAAGCTTCAACAACGTTGTAGTTCTCTTCGAGCATCTGGATATAAGTCTCGGTACCCTTGAGCGGATAGTCGAATATGTCGATTATCTGCTGCTTGAGATCTGCGCCAAAGCCGCGGTGGCAGTCGAATACGAAGTTGAACTTGGAAGGATCGACCATGTCGTCGAATACCTGCATCTGCTGCTCGTCGTAAGTAACCTTGAACTTAGCCTTTCTGGGTGTTCCGCACTCAGGGCAGGTCTCGCCTTCTTCGCCGTATTCACTCTCAAAGGCGTGCTTGCACTCGGGGCACTTGATGTAATAGTAAGCGCCGTCGTACATAAGCTCGTCACGGTTCTTCTGAACGACCTCGGGATCCGTTCTGTAGATACGCGCAGCAAGGATCCACGCAGCAGCGCCCTGCATATTTGTTGCACCGGAGGGAACAAGATATCCGTAGGAGTCGCCGAGTATCGAATATGTGTCGGAGTTCGGGTCACGCGGCATGGGAACTGTACGGATCTGACCCTCAAGTCCCTTCTTGAACCATGTCTCCTGTCCGCAGGTGATAGCCCACTCGGCAGGCATGATAAAGAACATCAGGTTGTCCCAAGATGCATCTGTATCGGGTCCTCTCCAGTCGGGGAATACAAGGTCTTCACGTCCGAGCTTCTCGGCAAACTCCATAGCCCTCATAACATTTGCGCTTCTGAGGTTATTGACGATGTCTGTACCGGTGAACTCGATAGCAGCGGTACCGGTGGTAGCCGCAAGATGAAGTGCGGAGCTCTCACCCATTGAAATGCCGACATTCTCGGGATCAATCGCCTTCCACTTGAGAAGGATATCCTCGAACTCGTTCCATGTCCATTCGCCGGAGAAGTAAAGATCCATAGGATCCTTGCAGCCGGTAGCCTCTACGTTCGCCGTGCAGTAGGTGATGCCGTAGTTCGGGGACAGGTTGGACGGCCAGTAGTAGTGCTTGCCGTTATACGCATAGCTCTCAAGGATATTGCTCATATCCTTCCAGATAGGCGAGTTGATATCGAGCCAGTCGTCCATAGGCTGGAATCTGTTGTTGATGAAGTATCCGGGCATGTACTCCCAGCCGGATCTGATGATATCCGGGGACTGACCGGAAGCCATAAGCACGCCGAGTCTCTCGGGAACTTCCGTAGATCCGCAGATCTCGGTCTCAACGGTACCGCCGAAGCGCTCCGCATAAACCTTGCTGACGGAAGCGTCAGGCTCTATGTTGTGGAAATCGTAGAAGCAGAGAACTTTAAGGTTGCCGGCAGTCTTACCGGATTCATAAAGCTTTCCCGCGCCCTCCTCATTGGAAGAGCTTACCTCTTCGATATTCGCCATGTCCTCGTAATTTACCTCGGTATCGATCGCCTTGTTGGGATCCTCCGTGGTGGTAACCGCGGCAGTGGTCTGTGCAGGTTCTCCGCCGTTATTGCCGGCGTCGGTTGTTCTTCCTCCGCCGCCTCCGCAGCCTGCGGCTCCGATTATCAGCGTTGAAGCGAGTAATGCCGACACTACTCTTTTTGATGTTCTCATTGGATCGAACAGCTCCTTTCATCTGGCAGTTCTGCTCCCCTGCGCATCACCCCGTCTCACGCACAGTTCCTGTGCTGTCGCCGGGTGAATCTCTGCGCACTTTCTCATTCTGCTCATAGTAGCAGCACGGAGAGCTCACTGCATTTGTTATAACGGCTCTGCCTTCGAGACAGCAGTAGCCGTCCTTCTGATAGCGGCAGTCACTGCCGCATACTATCATATTCATACGATCACAGCCTTTCGGATATATGATACCGATTTATGCCGGATTTATCCGTAAAAGCCGTGATTTTTATGAATTTCAGGAAAACGGATTCTCGGTCCTGTAAAGCATTCCCTTAGGACGTGCAAACGCAATATCCTGTACTCCGAGAAGTCTGAACGTCTCGTAGAGGAGCTTTCCGTAGTGACCGAATGCTACGGCGCCGTGGTGAGGATAGCGCTTTTCGATGAGGACGTGTCTGTAGAAGCGTCCCATTTCCTTTATAGCGAAGATGCCGATGCCGCCGAACGAACGTGTGGGAACATCAAGTATCTCGCCTTCTGCGATATAGGAGCGGAGATTGCCGTCGGAATCGCACTGTAAACGATAGAATGTGATATCGCTCGCAGCGATGTCGCCTTCAAGGGTCCCGCGGGTGAAGTCGGGATCGCTTCCCTCGGGTTCAAGCAGTCTGTGCTGAATGAGCTGGTACTTGACAGCTCTGTCGGAGCACATCTTGCATTCGGGTGTGTTTCCGCAGTGGAAGCCCATGAATGTATCTGTAAGGGTGTAATCGTACTTCCCCTTGATATCCTCGTCGTAGATGTACTGCGGAACGGAGTTGTTGATATCAAGCAGTGTTACCGTATCACCGGAAACGCAGATGCCGATGTACTCGCTGAGAGCGCCGTAGATATCAACTTCACAGGATACCGGTATTCCGCGGCTTGCAAGACGGCTGTTGACGTAGCAGGGCTCAAAGCCGAACTGGGACGGGAATGCCGGCCAGCACTTGTCTGCGAATGCAACATACTTGCGTGCGCCCTTATGGTTCTCTGCCCAGTCAAGAAGCGTAAGCTCGAACTGAGCCATTCTCTCGCTCATCTCGGGATAGTATCTTCCCTCGCCCATTTCCTTCGCCATATCGGCACAAACTTCGGGGATACGGGGATCGCCCGCATGCTCCTTGAAGGATACGAGCAGATCGAGCTCGGAGTTCTCCTCGATCTCAACGCCCAGCTCATAGAGACCCATGATCGGCGCGTTGCAGGCAAAGAAATCCTGCGGACGGGGACCGAAAGTGATGATCTTGAGGTTCTTTACGCCTATGTAAGCGCGTGCGATCGGAACGAAGTCAGCGATCATCTTCGCAATATCGTCTGCCGTACCTACGGGATATGACGGAATATAGCCCTTGAGATGTCTCATTCCCAGGTTGTAGGAGCAGTTGAGCATACCGCAGTAAGCGTCGCCTCTGCCGTTTATCATATCGCCGTCGCCTTCAGCTGCGGCAACGAACATGCAGGGACCGTCAAACTCCTTTGCAATAAGTGTCTCAGGCGTCTCGGGACCGAAGTTTCCGAGGAATACGACAAGAGCGTTGCACTCCTGCTTGTTTACGTCCTCAACGGCTTTGAGCATATCCTTTTCGTTCTCTACCGTAACGGGACATTCGTAAAGCTCGCCCTTGTATGCCGCCTTTATGGCAGCGCGTCTCTTCTCGGACAAAGCTATCGGGAAGCAGTCTCTTGAAACCGCTATAATACCGAGCTTGACCTGAGGGATATTTGTTATCATTGTGGTTTTCCTCCTGTTTATTAATGCACGGCGCCTGCCGTGATCATTTTCATTTTTGTGCCGGTTAATCGTTTACAAAACAAAGTGTGCCGCACTGCGGCGATCCGGCTCAATTGTTCCAGTACTGTTCTCTTTCATGCGTCTGCGGTCTGCCCATAAGATCATGCACCGACTCCGACGGAGCCTTGTTCTCATAGCATACCTTATAAAGTTCATTGATGATCGGCGCCTTGACACCAAGCTCTGCAGCCGTCCTGTACACGATACCGCAGTTATTGTAGCCTTCAACGGTCCCGACATTCTCAACAGCTTCCGCCGCGCTCATGCCCTCACCGATAAGAATACCGGCTCTGTGATTGCGGGAATGGCGTGAAGTGCAGGTAACGATAAGATCACCAACTCCGGCAAGTCCCGTGAATGTCTCCCATTTTGCTCCCATTGCCGCACCGAGTCTTGTGATCTCCGCAAGACCGCGGGTCATAAGCGAAGCTATGGTATTGTCGCCGAGCTTCATGCCCTCGATTATGCCGCAGCTGAGGGCTATCGGGTTTTTGAGTGCAGCCGCGATCTCGCAGCCTGCCGTATCGCTGTTTTCGTAAATACGGAACGTATGCGTCTGAAGGTTCTCCTGCAGGAATTCCGCCGCCGCCATATCCTCGGAGGACATAACGACCGTGGTAGGGATATTCCTCGCGACTTCCTCGGCGTGGCAGGGACCCGCCATGACCGCGATGCGGTTATCCGGCAGCTCCTCGCCGATCACCTGTGAAAGTCTCTTGGCAGAGCCTTCTTCAAAGCCTTTTCCGACATTCAGCACTACCGTATTCCGGTCAACATAAGGCGCAGCCAGCTTTGCTACGCTCCGCACACCGGGCGACGGTATCGCAAAAACGAGCACGTCCGCGCCCCTGACACAGGATATGTCCGTTGTGAACGTGATCCTGTTTGAAACTGCAACTCCCGGCAGCAGTCTCTTATGCTCTCCGAAGCGGAGTATGCTGTCGATCTCTTCCTGGTTTCTCGACCATGCGGTTACTTCGTGACCGGCTTTGTTCCAGAGTACGGAAAGAGCGGTTCCGAATCCGCAGCCGAGTATCGTTATCTTCATATTGTCTGTTTTTCTCCCGGGGTTCATTGCAAGCTTAATGCCGCACATCTTATTTTATGTCAAGATGTGCGGCACACAGGTTCCTGACTTTCGGTATGGTATCAGTTCTCCCAGCTGCAAAGCTCCTCGTAGAGTCCGATGTAAAGCTTAGCCGACTGCTTCCAGCTGAAATCCGCCTTCATACCGGTTTCGACAAGCTTCTTCCACCTGGGCTGATCGTCATAG
>JAFVBZ010000260.1 GCA_017479645.1 Ruminiclostridium sp.
ATATATCTGATCGCTGTTTGCCATTTTTTCCTTGTGTTTTTTAGAAAAATATGCTATAATAGCTGTGATTTATATAATCGCCGGAGCAGCGGTACAGCGAGAAAAGGCAGATATTACCGTCAAGAAGGCGTTCTGACAATAATATTTACAGAGGTCATGATAAATGAGAAAAACTAAGATAGTATGCACTATGGGACCGTCCACTGCGGACGATGAAGTACTGCGCCAGCTCATGCTGAGCGGTATGAACGTTGCGCGCCAGAACTTCTCCCACGGCGATCACGAAAGCCACAAAAAGGTGTTCGAGCAGGTAAAGCGTATCCGCGAGGAGCTTGATCTCCCGATAGCTTCTCTTCTCGATACGAAGGGACCGGAGGTTCGTGTAAAGCAGTTCGAGGGCGGAAAGGCGCTTCTGAAGGACGGAGAGGATTTCATACTCACTACCCGTGAAGTTACCGGCAATGACAAGGAAGTATCCATTACATACAAGAACCTTGCCAACGACATAGATATCGGTACGCGCATACTTATCGACGACGGACTTCTCGAACTTAAAGTGAACAATATAGTAAACGGTGACGACGGCGACGATGTGGTATGCCGTATCATTCACGGCGGCTACATCTCCAACAACAAGAGCTGCAACTTTCCGGGAATAAAGCTTTCTATGCCTTATCTGAGCGAGCGTGACAAGAGCGATCTCAAATTCGGTGTGGAAATGGGATTTGACTTCATCGCGGCTTCGTTTGTAAGCACGGACGAGGATATCCTTGAAATACGCCGTTTCCTTGAAGAGAACGGCGGCTCGGATATAAAGATAATTGCGAAGATCGAGAACCAGGAGGGCGTTGACAACATCGACGACATTCTCCGTGTTTCCGACGGGATCATGGTAGCTCGCGGAGATATGGGCGTTGAGATCGCTTTTGAGAAAATACCGCGCATACAGAAGATACTGATAGAAAAGGGTTACCGTGCCGGAAAGCAGGTAATAACCGCGACGCAGATGCTCGATTCCATGATAAAGAATCCGCGTCCGACAAGAGCGGAGACTACCGACGTTGCCAATGCGATATATGACGGAACGAGTGCTATAATGCTGTCCGGAGAGACTGCCGCGGGTCTTTATCCCGTTGAGGCAGTCCGCACCATGACGAAGATAGCCGAGACCACCGAGAATGATATCAATTACGCAAAGCGTCTGCGCGAACGCACGGAATCGGAGAATGACAACGTAACGAATGCTATTTCCCACGCGACGGTAACTACCGCGCTGGATCTCAATGCAAAGGCAATACTTACTGTCACCAAGACCGGCAGCACGGCGAAGTTCCTTTCAAAATACCGTCCCAACCGTCCTATACTGAGCTGCACTCCGAGTGAGCGCACATGGCGCCAGCTGAATCTGAGCTGGGGCGTCGTTCCGCTGATGTCCTCGGAGCAGTCCGACACCGATGCCCTGTTTGCCCATGCGGTTGACTGCGCGGTAAAGAAGGGGTATCTTGACACCGGTGATCTCGTTGTAATAACGGCAGGCGTACCTCTCGGCATATCCGGCACCACGAATCTGATGAAGGTGCATGTTGTAGGCGATGTTCTTGTTAAGGGCAAGGGCATTACGGACAGAGAGGTGACAGCGCCGATATGCGTAGCGAGATCTGTTGAAGAAGCACGGGACAAGTTCGTAAGCGGAGAGATACTCGTAATGGAAGAGACGAACAATGATTTAATGCAGATCCTTCGTTCTGCAGGCGGGATCATCGTTGAAAAGGGCGGCGAGAGCAGCCATGCCGCAGTAGTCGGTCTGTCGCTTGACATTCCCGTTATCGTAGGCGCAGAGAATGCCGTCAAGATACTGAAGAGCGGCACTACCGTCCACCTTGACGCGAAGAAGGGCATAGTCACTGCGAATTAAGCTGCGCTTACGCGCTATGTCCTACGCGGACAGCGCCAGCCTGCGCGGCTGGACCGCGGCAGCGTGACGCTGCACCCGAATGACCGTAAAACGGAAATAAGAAATTCTCATCACATAACAAAGAGAACCGCTGAATGTGTTTGCATTCAGCGGTTTGTTCTGTCCAAAAATATATTTTAACTTACGAAGTATCTCTCAAATTTCCGTGTCACGGGATCGGTTTAGGGGATCCAGCCCCCTTTTTTAAAGGGGGCTGGCGGGGTGGTGAGGGGCAGCGCCTCTTCTCTTTCTTCTCAAGAAGTCTCAGGCGAAGCGGCTTCTTCGGTATTCAGTGCTTTTTGCGCCGTTTGAGAAAAAGGTTCACGGTAACCGGGAGATAAACGGCTGCCGGCATTATCAGTGCTGCCGGGCGGAAAGACGACTGTACAAGCACATTGAAAGTCGCATGGAAGATTATCGCAAGAGCGAGCAGCGAGAAAGTGCCGCAGAAGAACAGCTTCCTGCGCTTTCTTATATAGCTCATTCCGAGTCCGACTGCCGCCGTGCATGCACCATGCATAAGTGCGGCGCCGATAACCCTTGTAAGTGCCCAGACTATGGAAACATTCTGTATCTGCTGTGTGAGAATGACCGCATTTTCCAGCACTGCGAAACCGATGCCGAGCGCAAATGATATAGAAAGAAGAGTCTCTCTGTCATCGGAGAACAATATTGCAAAATAAAGCACCGGTATAGCTTTCATAAGCTCTTCGCTTATCGGGGTGATGTTTGTGGTGACATACATCGAGTCGTTGTTGAAAAGCCCGAGCAGCCACAGATTCACGCCGCCTGCAACAAGGCAGACCGTAGCGCCGACGATCATATATCCGAGGAACAGCCGCGATTTCTTATCCGGCAGGATAAAAAGCATCGGTATCATCGGGAGTGCTATACAGATAAACAGGATCCCGCTCATTTGCTCCATGATCTTACCCCCCTATCCATTACCGGTATAAGTGCTGCGGAAACGATACACTGGAGGGAGCATATCACAATAAGAGGGATCTCTGCGCTGTAAGCAAGCGCCGCCATTTCTCCCATGCACAGTGCTCCGTAGAAGAACGCGAGTATGTTGAATAAGCGCAGACAGCTTACAACGCCGTAGTCAACGTCCGGAACGAATATGTGCTTCACATGGTAGTAGGAAGCGGCGGCAATGGATGCTGCGGTGACCCCGTCCGAGATCTTTTCGACAAGGCTTGCGGGACTCATTAGCACGGCAACATACAGTGCCGCTGTTATCAGTATTCCGGAAACGGCGATGATGCGGTACTTCATAAAGTCTTTGCTCCCGTCATCGACAAGCGAATCTATCTGACCGTAATTTGACGAGTAGAAGAAGCCGAATGCACCTATTGTACCGAGTATTCCGACATGGAAAATGCCGGTGATCGCAAGTCCGGCAAGCAGCCTTGACAAAAGATAGATGCGTCCGAGCATAATGCAGCCGACACCGACAACTATCATAGACGCATAAAGCGGTTTGCGCGGTCTAAGGTAATGCAGTGCGCCGTAGATAAAGCTCCCTGCCGCAAAGACTGTGAGGGCTATATTAAGATACAACAAACTGTTCATATTTGCTCCTGTTCTTTTTTCTTTAATTAATGTCTGCTCATCAACCGCGAAAAGGCTTCATAGCGCAGCTTGAAGGCTTTTCACGGTTGCAAAAGTGCAAGGAAAATCCAAAAATAAACAAATTATCCTTGCACTTTTGTTCGTCCGAAGGACGAAATGAGCTTGACATCAAGGAATGTGTCCGCC
>JAFVBZ010000261.1 GCA_017479645.1 Ruminiclostridium sp.
AGCACCTTTTCGTATCAGATGTTGAGCAGCGAGCCTATTCTCGTTATCAGCATGATGACGATAGTGGAAAGAATGAACGGAAGAACGACATATCTCATCTGAGCCATCTTGCCCGCGCCGTCGATCTGCGCTGCCTCATAGCTCGTAGGCGAGATCGCGATTATCGCAGCGAAGAATACGATGCTGTCGTAGCCGGCGCTCTCCCAGATACCGCTTATCTGGTAGATCGCGCGGAAGAACGTCGGATTGTTAAGCATACCGGAGTACGCCGTTTCGCTTGATATCAGCCCCATGTGCTCAAGCAGCTGGGATATAACGCCCGGCTGCATTCTGGAAGTATCGGAGCCCTGCTTTACAAGCATTATCACCAGCGACGTCATAACAACGGTGGACATGAACTTCGGGAGGTATGTAAGCACCTGGTAGATGCTGCGTGCGATGTTGGAACGGATCTCGTTGAAGAACAGCGCGATGATGATCGGAACCGGGAATCCGAACACAAGGCCGTAGAAGCTCAGCAGAAATGTGTTGCGGAAGGCTCTCCAGAACTGGATCGAAAGCTCCGTATTTCCAAGTCCGGTAAGCAGTGTCCTGAAATACGAGAATCCGGAGTAGTACTGCTCCGCGACAGTCTTTGCATCCTCGGTGAGCTTGAAGCTTCCCAGCAGTTCGTACATCGGGAAGTAGCGCCAGAGCAGGAATACAAGGATCATCGGAACAAGCATCAGATACAGTCTCCAGTCCTTGAGCACCGTGCGCAGTACGTTAAGCCAGTAATGCTTTTCAACGTCGTCGCGCACTGCCTGTTCGGGATTTTCGATGTATGTGCCGCTTTCCTTGTCAAAGATAAGATAGTCGGCAGCGTTGACTTTCATCTTATACACCCTCCTTGATCAGTGGTTTATATTAGTATTGCTGTATTCGTTTCACGGTTCGTCGCCGTATTCGGTATCACCGTAATCCTCTGTCTGTTCCTTCATGCGCTCTGCCTGTGTGCGGAGGAGGTAAGCTACCTGGTCTTCGAAGAGACCGTCTATCCTCCGTGCGATCAGCACTGTCAGCACCGCAAATATCAGCGAAAGGGAGTCTGTGGTCACAAGTCTCACGATATCCGAGATGCTTCCGCCGAGTACCAGTCCCACAAGCCAGCGTCCGATCTGCACTCCGCAGAAAGCTGTCACAGCGAAGAGGATCGTAAGCGGGATCTTCGTCCGTACTGTTTTCTTGTCCCACTTTTTAAAGAGGAGCAGGGCTGTGAGTGCGAAGCAGTTTCCTATGCAGTACACAGCGTACTGTCCGATCTCAGCACCGGACACGATGCACAGCGCAAGACCGCCGCCCACCGCATGAACTGCGGCGTAAGGTCCCCAGCGCATCATCACGATGCACACTATCGCGGTCATCGGCGACAGCACATAAGCCTCCAGCGGGAACCATACCCTTGCGGCGATATTTATCACCACTTCAGCCGTGACCAGCATAGCCAGCATTATTGCGAGGTCTATGTTCCTGTACTGATTCAACGACAATCCACTCAACCCATTTCTCTTATATATGTATCGCATTCCGGCATTTTACCGAAGTTTCTGCCCGGATACGCGTTCAAAATGCAATAAAAATAATCAACCCGGTATATTTCTTTTATTAATTTTAACCTAAAACGTACTTGTGTTACAAGGCTAATAACAGACTGTTTATGTACAATCCGGACATTTTAGTAAAAAACAGCACAAAAACGCACTTAACATAAATACACAAATACATAAATAATCGCGTTTTTCTTTTGTCTGATTTGTCAAAAAATAATCAATCTTTCCGCGAAAATACCAGTTTCGAGTTCATTTTACCCGATTTCTGCAATATGCACAAAAATGACATTCGCCGATTGTACACTTTTAATCCTGTTCTGACCAAAACGGATTTCCGGCGATTTCGCGTATGTCCTGTGCGGGTTTATGACCGAAAAACTGAGACCGGAAAACCTGATAACATATTAAAAACCGCCGGAATTAACCATTCCGGCGGTTTTACTGTTTCGGTATAACGGATAAATAACGTCAGCTGTCAAGACCGCGGAGATACTCGTCCATAGTCTCGGCAACCTGTTTGGAGTAGTTGACCGCTTCAACCACCGTCCGTGCGCCGAGAACAACGTCTCCTGCAGCAAATATGCCGTCTCGGGTAGTTTTTCCGAACGTGTTCGTGACAAGAAGTCCGCGTTCTGTAACATCTATGCCTGTCGTTGTGGAGACGATCCTGTCGCGGGGTCCCTGCGATACCGCAATTATCGTCGATGTGGCAGGATACAGCTTCTCCGAGCCCTCTATGCGGTGCTTTACTCCGTCGCTGTCGCGCTCTACCTTTATAAATATAGTTCCTTCATCGGTGATCTCCACCGGCTCGACTCCGGTGACGAACTCAACGCCGTCGTATTTAGCATACTCGACTTCGGTAACACTCGCAGCCAGGCGGTCAGAGCGGGCAAATACCGTTACCTTTCTGCAGCCGTGACGGAGCGCAGTACGCGCAACGTCCATAGCGGAGTTGCCTGCGCCTATAATGTTCAGACTTTCTCCAAGTGTGAACACGTCGGGATTTGTCAGATAATTGATCGCGAAATGCACATTTCCGAGGCTCTCGCCCTTTATGCCGAGGGTATTCGGCTTCCAGACGCCGGTTCCGATGAATATCGCTCTGTAACCGTCACGGAACATATCATCAACCGTTATCGTCGTGCCGATCGATGTATTCGGGCGTATCTTGATGCCGAGGGAGATCATAAGCTTCTTATAGCGCTCGATATTTTCCTTGGGCAGTCTGAACTCCGGTATTCCGTAGCGCAGTACGCCGCCGATCTTTTCGCGGGATTCAAATATCGTTATATCATAGCCGCGGCGGGCAAGCAGGATCGCAATGGTGATTCCGGCAGGACCTCCGCCGATAACTCCCACACGCTTGCCGGTCTTTTTAACGTCGCCGAGATCAAGCTTGTCGAAATAGCTGTCGCTTATGTAATGTTCGATGTTGCTGAAATGCACCGGAGCGCCCTTGCGGCCGAGAACGCAGTGACCCTCGCATTGGTTTTCGTGGTTGCAGATAAGCGAGCAGATCATGCTCAGAGGGTTGTTCTCAAAGAGCATATCCCCTGCCTTGTCTATATCGCCGGCAAGAAATGTGCTGATGACCTCCGGGATAGGCGTGCTTATCGGGCAGCCTTTCCTGCACTGAGGATTCTTGCAGTTCAGACAGCGTCTTGCCTCATTGATAATATTGAATGCCATTTAAGCGTCCCCTTTCCCGCGTGTTGCCGCATATTTCTTCGGCGAGCAGCCGAAATTCTTCTTGAACACCCTTGAAAAGTAGAGAGAATCAGAATAGCCGCAGGTGAATGCTATCTCGGAAATGTTCAGTTCATCGCTTCCGTATGAACACAATAGCTTTTCTGCCATCTGCACACGAAGATTAGTGAGGTAGTTGTGCGGAGTCATGCCCATTTCGCTCTTGAACAGCTTACGCAGATAATCGTAGCTGAACGGGATCGAGTGCAGATACTTGTCCAGCTCATAGTCACAGTCGGTAAAGTTCTGCATTATATCGCTCTTGATCTCGTCCACGATACTCCGAAGCGGCTTTTTGTCACGGAAGGCTATCACATAGTTCACAATAAGATTGCCGAAAGCGTCCGTCACAAGCTGCTTGCTGTCTATCTCGCTGTTGAAGAAGTAGAAAGCATCACGGAATGCGTTCAGGATATGCCCGTCACTGTCGTCCGAAAGTATGAGCGGCTCTTTGAACGGAAATGTGGCATCGATTATGTTCATATGTATGTTTGTGAAGCCCTCTTCACTGTTGTTCGTATGCAGAACTTTAGGCGGGATTATAACGATATCCCCTGCGCCGTAGCTGAGCGTCATATTCTCAAACTCAAACTGACCCTGTCCGCCGGTGCAGTAAACAAGCTCCCAATCATCATGGTAGTGCTGTTTTGTTGTGAATGTTATAAGGTGTCTGCCGACATATACGATACTGTTCATGGGTTCACCTCATTTAGAACGTCATATAGTTTTACTTGAAAGCCACGAGCAACTTTTCTTTATCTTCTCCGGTGAGCCTCCGGCTCCACGGCACCCTGCCCTCCGGAATGTTATCGCCGTATTCATAGAATCGGGCTGTCTTGTCCCGCTCGGTATCGTTCCATTTATCGAAGCCTTCCGGGGAAATATGTCTGCCGTAGGTGCAGTCGATGAAGCTGCACTTTCCGTAGTCGCGCCACGGGCGGGCAAGATATATCGAGCTGTCCGCTACCCCGTCCTCACAGGTAAAGCTGCATCTGCTGAACACGAATCCGGTATCCTGTTCGACGGTGTGTGCCGGAGCAGCAGTATATCCGTGACCGCGGACATCGTAAACCGAACGTATCTCGCAGTCTTCAAACAGCGCGTCTCCGCAGCCGAAGATGAAATCCACGTTCCCTGCTATCATGCAGTTCCGGAAGATCTGCCGCATTTTCCCGCCTTTGCGGAGCTCGTCCTTGAGAAATCCGTCATAGCGTTCAACGAGATCGGGCGGGAGAGGTCCGCAGAAAACCGTGTCCTGGGTGGAAATGAAGCTGCAGTTCTCGGCGAGGAAGCCGTCCGCACACACGCTTAGCGCTACTTCCTGACCTTTTATTTCCGGGGAAAGTGCATCGTTTTCGACTGTAAGATCCCGGAATGTCACATTCGGGGCGAGGACGGCAACTGTGTAAGTACGGAATGTATTGAATTCCTTGCCGTCGGCATGTATCTTCTGCGCGTAGTCGTCCCAGACTATGCGGGTATTATCCGCGCCGCTTCCGACAAGTTCGACGTCCGGAACGTGTATCTCCGTTTTCCCGCGGTATGTTCCGGGAGACAGCATGAAGCGCGTCCCGGGTTCAGCTGTCCGGAGAAGTTCATCAAGATCCGTATCCTGTGTTGCATTGACTGTTTTCATACGATCACCCACCGTGGATTGATTTTTGCTGTACTGCTATTTTATACTTATATTTTATCGCTAAAGCTCATATTTGTAAAGTACAATATCGCAAAATTTATGTACATTCCGGATATATATTTTGTTAAAAATTAATCATATTCTGGCATTAAAATCATATCAAAGCCCCTTTCAAACCCGTTTATAATCGTATATTACGCTTACTGAGCCTGTCACGGAGCAGACTTTGACAAATATATATCAAATCAGACACATTCGGCACAGCATATATGAAATTGCTGTTTTTGCGTTATTTTCCATTTACAAATATACCCTTACATGATATAATAAGCTATATATATCTGTCTTTACGGCTGAAAATGTCCGGAGTCTTATATATTCACGGAGGAATTCAAAATGAAACAGGCTTTCAGAAAGCTCGGCGTACAGATAATCGTCATCGTTATCGTCATTCTTGCTGTATCCCTTTCCGCGGTAAACATAATAACGCTGAGGCTGCTCCACGGCTTCACCGACAATATCCTGCTCAACCGTGCCCATGTCGGCATGGAGGTGCTGGAGGACACACTGAAAGATGAGATAAAGAGACTCGAAGACGATTTCGCAATTTTTGAGGGAGATTTCGGATTCGTAAGCGCTGCCGCCCTCGGCGATACCGAGACAGCGTCCGCGTCCTACAACAGCAGATTCGGCAGTGACCCGAATATGTTCATGATCGTCGGCGATGCCTCCAACAACATTCTCTTCAAGAGCAATAACTGCCCTATCACAACCGTTGACCTCGCCGCTATCGCAAACGGCAAGACTATCGACGGCATTCTCGAACGTGACGGCGAGCTTGTCGCAATGTACGCGACACAGTTCAAATACGGCGGTACTTCTTACGGCGCAATGATCGGTTTCTCTATGGAAGCCACCGACTGGATGCAGACAGTGAAGAGCCTTGTTGACTGTGAAGTGACCATAATCCACGGCAATGTAAGATACACTACAACACTCGACAGCAGCATCATCGGCACAACTATCCCCGCCGATATCGAGAATACTGTTGTAAAGCAGGGCAAAAACTACTCCAACAGGCAGACCATAAACGGCAGACAGTATTACGTTTCATACGAGCCGATGACCGACTGGGAAGGTAATATCGTAGGCGCATATTTTGCCGGCTCGGAAGCGACTGAAGCCGACAGTGAGTTCTCCGCAGTCGTTATGATCGCCGTTTTCACCACTGTCGGCATTGCCCTTGTGAGCGGTATAATCTTCTTCATCTACTCCCGCAGAAAGATCGTCGAGCCGATCAAGCAGGTAACTGCCCTCGCCCATGAGATGCAGGAAGGCTGCCTCGGTACGACACAGGTGACATACAGCTTCTCCGACAACGAGATTGGCGAATTCGCAAAGGTACTCAAGCAGACGAAGAACGAGCTGCACCAGGTGGTTGACGACGCGTCCGTTATCCTCAACTCCATGGCAGACGGCGATTTCACCGAGACTCCGAACGTTGAATATCCCGGAGACTTCGACGCTATAAAGCGGAGCCTGCTCAAGATCGAGGACGATCTCGGCGTAACGCTTAACAATATGAACATTTCTTCCGACGAGGTCATGAACGGCTCCTCGCAGATGGCAGAAGGCTCCCAGTCCCTTGCCGACGGTACCACGAAACAGGCTTCCGCTATCGAAGAGATCTCGGCAACCGTCGCGGAAGTTTCCACGCAGATCGCAAATACCGCCCGGAATGCCGCGGAAGCCGGCGAACTTTCAAGGCAGACACAGGACAAGGTCAACATGCAGGATACCGAGATCCAGAACATGGTTGCCGCTATGAACGAGATCAGCGAAACTTCAAAGGAGATCGGTAAGATCATCAAGACTATCGAAGATATATCATTCCAGACAAATATCCTCGCTCTCAATGCCGCCGTTGAAGCGGCAAGAGCCGGTGATGCCGGAAAGGGCTTCGCGGTTGTAGCAGATGAAGTCCGCAACCTTGCGACAAAATCCGCCGAAGCCGCAAAGAGCACATCTTCCCTCATCACCGCTTCTATCAGCGCAGTTGACAAGGGTTCAAAGATCGCATTCGCTACCGCGGATTCGATGAAGGAAGTCAAGGATATGTCCGGTCAGACTGCCGCTCTCATCACCGAGATCGCAGCGGCAAGCGCAGAGCAGAATGATTCTGTCCGTCAGATAACCACCGGTATAGATCAGATCTCACAGGTAATACAGATGAACTCCGCTACTGCGGAACAGACCGCCGCTTCCTGCGAGGAGCTTTCCGGTCAGTCCAAACTGCTCAAGGATCAGGTTGCCCGCTTCAGAATAAAATAACAATTGCAGCAGGAAAAACACCCGCTCGCCACGGAAAGGCAAGCGGGTGTTTTGTTATTAAGGTATTATACCGGAACAAGCATTTCTACTTGAGGAATTTGCTCTTCATCAGTATGAATGTTGCAAGACCGGCAAACACAAGTGCCAGCGCTATCGCTACCCAGGTGTACGCGAACGGCAGATCGACGGTATTGATGCCGTAAAAAGCAAAGATGATGTTCGGTATCTCAAGCACGATCGTTATGATAGTCAGCGCTTTCATAACGCGGTTCATATTGTTGGAAATGATGTTGGAATACGCGTCCATCGTGTTGGACAGGATATTCGAGTAGATATTCGACATCTCGATAGCCTGCTTGATCTCGACGAGTACGTCCTCCAGCAGTTCCTGGTCTTCGTCATAGAGCTTTATGACACGTCCGCGGAGCAGCTTTTCGAGTACTGTTTCCGTAGATTTAAGCGATGTGGAGAAGTAAATAAGTGATTTCTGCAGTCCGAGCAGCTGGATAAGATGTTCGTCCTTCATAGACGTGTGAAGCTGCTTCTGAACGTAGTTGAAGATCTTTTCGATCTGTTTCAGGTATTGCAGGTACTTCGCTGCGATGCGAAGCAAAATGCAGAACACGAACTGGGTCTTGAAGCCGGTGTTTACATTCTTGACCACGCCTTTTGCGAAGTCGTCGATTATCGCGTTCTGGGACAGGCTTACCGAGATCACGTTCTTATCGGTAAGTATGATGCCCATTGGCAGCGTGGAGTACGAGAACGTCTCGTCGTCATTCTTCTCCGCTACCGGATAGTCGAGGACTATAAGAGTCTGTCCCTCGCCGCTTTCAATACGGGAGGACTCCTCTTCGTCGAGCGCCGAGCGTATGAAGTCGCGGTCAACAGAAAGCTCGGATTCGAGCTTTGAGATCTCAGCTTCCGTGGGCGCAACGGCGGAAATCCAGCAGCCGGGATCGAATTCCTCTACCTCGGTCATAGCTGTACCCGAGGACTTGTAGGTGTTTATCATTGCGATCTCTCCTTAGTGCGGAGACCGCAGCGCATCATAATGACACGCGGACACTCCCCGCGGCAGTATTATTCCGTTTTCGCCCGCAAGGGTCTGCTGTCATTACGATCACCTCGATATAATGTAAATTTTTAATGTAATTATTTTACCACAAAAGTTATCATTTTGCAATACGAAATTAAAATTTTTTCAAACATTATGCACATCGTCTCATTTTGTATTGACATACAACTCTTTTTCTGTTATAATTCAAGGCAGGGAGAAACTTTATGACAGACAAGAAAGGAAAAGAATATGAAAAAATGTTTAAACTGCGGCGCTGAGAATAAAGATGAAAACACATTCTGCAGCACCTGCGGAGGTTCCGCATTTTCGGATATCATCGTTCAGGAGCCCGGAGCTGTACCGCCTGTACCTCCCGTTCCTCCTGCACCGGGTCAGGCACCTGTTCCGCCCGTACCGCCTCCGCCTTACATAAGACCACAGCCTGTAAAGAAGCCTTTCGGCATCTTTGACGTACTGACGATACTCGGCTTTGTATCGTCGCTTGTCGGACTTTTCAGCATCTGGGTAGTGCTGGAACCGCTTGCTGTTCTTGCATCGGTTGTCGGCTTTTTCAAGGGCGGACGTTTCAAGGGACTTGCAGCTGCCGGAATAGTCATCTCGATCATTGCTTTCATCATCATTCTGTTCCAGACGCTCTATGACGGAAACATCATAGGAAAGTGGGCAATCGAAGGCGCTCTTAATCGCTGATTGGGGCGCAGAGACACTCTTCTGTCGACAGTTGTCATTCTCATCTGAATACAAGAAAAGACTGCTGAAACTAACAGATTTCAGCAGTCTTTCATTGTGTTCAATTCAAAAATTTTTGAAAACTTTTCCATATAGTCTCAAAAATTCTCTCATACTAAATTTGTATCTATCCATAGATACAATGAAGTAATTTCGTCACGATTCAGATATGCGTGCAGAGCGCGCTCCACAATTGTGCATTGTGAATTGTGAATTGTGCATTTGTCTATATTTCGATAGAAATATAGTATCAGTTCTGCTTGTTCTTAGCAGCTTCGATATCTGCGAGAGCAGCCTTTCTCGAAAGACCGATCTTGCCCTGGTTGTCGATCTTGATGATCTTTACGATGATCTGATCGCCTACGTTGCATACGTCCTCAACCTTCTCAACGCGTCTGTTCTCAAGTTCGGAGATGTGGACCATGCCCTCCTTGCCGGGTGCGAATTCAACGAATGCGCCGAATTCCTTCACACGGACAACCTTGCCCTTGTAGATAGCGCCGATCTCGGGATCGGTAACGATCGACCTGATCGTATCCATACACGCGTTAGCCTTGTCAAGATCACTGCCGCAGATAAATACGTTGCCGTCATCGTCGATGTCAACCTTGACATCGAAGTCGGCGCAGAGCTTCTGGATAACCTTTCCGCCTGTACCGATAACTTCTCTGATCTTATCTACCGGCACCTTCATTCCCATCATCTTGGGAGCGTACTTGTTTACAGTCTCTCTCGGAGCAGGTATAGCCTTGAGAATGATCTCGTCAAGTATATAGTCACGAGCCTTGTGCGTCTTTGCAAATGCGTCCTTGATGATCTCGGGAGTAAGTCCGTCGATCTTAAGATCCATCTGGATCGCTGTGATACCCTTGTGTGTACCGCCTACCTTGAAGTCCATATCGCCGTAGAAGTCCTCAAGACCCTGGATATCTACCATTGTCATCCAGCGGTCGCCCTCGGTGATAAGTCCGCAGGAGATACCTGCAACAGGCGCCTTGATCGGAACACCGGCATCCATAAGTGCAAGTGTGGAACCGCAGATAGAAGCCTGCGATGTGGAACCGTTGGAAGAAAGGACCTCGGATACAAGTCTGATAGCATACGGGAACTCGTCAACGCTCGGAAGAACAGGCTCAAGCGCTCTCTGTGCAAGTGCGCCGTGACCGATCTCACGTCTTCCGGGACCTCTGCTCGCCTTTGTCTCACCTACGGAGTAAGCGGGGAAGTTGTAGTGGTGCATATATCTCTTTGTGTCCTCGTCGTCAAGACCCTCAAGCTTCTGAGAGTCGCTTACGGGACCGAGTGTAGCTACTGTGAGCACCTGTGTCTGACCTCTTGTGAAGAGACCTGAACCGTGTACGCGCGGGAGAAGGTTTACTTCTGCGGCAAGAGGACGCATCTGATCCATCTTTCTGCCGTCAACACGCTTCTGCTCATCAAGGAGCCAGCGGCGAACGATAACCTTCTGAAGCTTGTATATAGCCTCGTCGATCATAGAAGCCTGATCGGGGTAAACGGGATCGAATTCCTCATGGATAGCGTCCTTGATCGGCTGGAGACGAGCTTCGCGGATATTCTTGTCATCTGTGTCAAGAGCAAACTTAACCTTATCGCCGTACTCTTCGAGGAGCTTGTCGAGGAAGTCGTGGTCTATTTCCATGGACGGGAAGCTGAACTTCGGCTTGCCGATCTGTGCCTGGATATCCTTGATGAAGGGAATGAGGGACTTGTTGATCTCCTCGTGACCTGCCATGATAGCCTTGAGCATAGTATCGTCGTCAACTTCGTTTGCGCCTGCTTCGATCATTACGACCTTCTTCTCGCTGGAAGCTACGGTAAGCTGGAGATCGGACTTTGCGCGCTGATCTGCGTCGGGCATCAGTACGATCTCGCCGTCAACGAGACCAACGGAGATACCGCCGATTGGTCCGTTCCACGGGATATCGGAAATGGAAACCGCGATAGAAGCGCCGATCATGGAAAGGATCTCGGGCTGTGTATCGGGATCAACTGCAAGAACCGTCATTGTGATCGCAACGTCGTTTCTCATATCCTTCGGGAAGAGAGGACGCATAGGACGGTCAACAACACGGGAAGTGAGTATTGCCTTTTCGCTGGGTCTGCCCTCTCTCTTGAGGTAGCCTCCGGGGATCTTTCCTACCGCGTAGAGCTTCTCCTCGTAGTCAACGGAAAGCGGGAAGAAGTCAACTCCCTCTCTGGGCTTGGGGCTTGCCGCAACGTTTACCATTACGACTGTCTCGCCGTAGTGGATCCAGCAGGAACCGTTCGCGAGCCCGCATACCTTTCCGGTCTCGACCATAAGCTCTCTGCCGGCAAATGTGGTCTTGAACGTTCTGTAGTTTTCAAACATCTGTATTTCTCCTTTTCATCGTTATTTTAAAGAGGTACAGATTTAGCAATAAAATTCAGCGCGGACAACATCTGCGCTCAATTTTAATGCTATACTGTACGCTCTTGTTTTCTGTGATTTGCAAACGGGCAGAGCATAAATGCCCCGCCCATACGCACTGGTCTTACTTACGAATGCCGAGCTTCGCTATGATAGCACGGTAACGCTCGATGTCCTTCTTCTGAAGGTAGTTGAGAAGGTTACGTCTTCTGCCGACCATTTTGAAAAGACCGCGTCTGGAATGATGATCCTGCTTGTGGTTCTTCAGATGTTCGGTAAGATCCGCAATTCTCTTGGTAAGGATAGCTATCTGGACTTCAGGAGAACCTGTGTCATTTTCGCTGAGACGGTTAGCCTCGATGATAGCTGTCTTTTCTTCCTTGAGCATCATGATAAATACACCCCTTTATAAAGTATTTACGCGCGCCGGCACAGCCAAGGGCAGGTATTTTCTCCGCAGGAGCTTACACCGCAAAGCCGTGACGGGTGCTTTTCCGCCGCTAAAATACGACAGTGCATTTATTATAGCACAGTTCCGTCGATTTGTAAATACCTTTTTGAAATTTTTTATTATAACCAAAAGACTCCCGCAGACTTTTCGTCTGCGGGAAGACATTTTTACGGCAGGATCTGCTTATCAGCTGCAAAGCTCAATCACTGCGGATATGCGGTGAAGCTCGGTGTAGTTACCGAATCCGTCCGCTTCCGGTATTCCCGAAACTTCTTCCGGGACGGCTGCTTCTCCGCTTTCGTCAGCCGCGATACGGACTTTTTCGCTGACGATCAGCCTGTTCAGCATGTTGACTGCGCTTTCCGACCAACCGTACCACGTTACGAGATTGTCCCCTGCTGCAATATAGCACTCGCCGCGGTAGATGTACCCGATCTTGTCGAACAGAGCCTCGATCTCGGCAAAATCAGCCTTTCCGCCGTTCTTTGCGAGGTGATCGAGGAGCGCTGCTGCCGCATAGGATTCGGAAACCGATGTGATCACCGGCGCAGAATCACTGCTGTACACCGTGCCGTAGCCGGGTACCGACGCATACGTTTCAGCCGTTGAATAGCGGTCTGTTCCTATGTATGACGGAGCCGGTACGTTCTGCTGTATGCTCTGACCTGCCGGAGCTGTGGGCATCGTTCCCTGCTGCTGCCCTGCTTCGCCCGTCGGAGCTGTGGGCATCGTTCCCTGCTGCTGTCCTGCTTCGCCTGTCGGAGCTGTGGGCATCGTTCCCTGCTGCTGCCCTGTCTGACCTGTCGGAGCTGTGGGCATCGTTCCCTGCTGCTGTCCCGCTTCGCCCGTCGGAGCTGTGGGCATCGTTCCCTGCTGCTGTCCCGCTTCGCCTGTCGGAGCTGTGGGCATCGTTCCCTGCTGCTGCCCTGTCTGACCTGTCGGAGCTGTGGGCATCGTTCCCTGCTGTCCGCCCATTCCGCCGCCCATAGCGCCGGTTGAGCCGTTGCCTTCGGAAGCGGAGACTGTAGCTGCGCTGCTGCCGTTTATGTAAAGGGTATATGACTTGCCGGATTCAAGTTCATCGGACGCAAACACTATGCTGTCCGCGCTCTTGACCGCGGTAGCCGAAAATACCGTATTACCGTCGCTGTCCTTTATCTCTATTGCCGCACCTGCGGATATGCTTAATCCGGAAGCCGTCTGCTGACCGGATCCGCCCATTGCTCCGGACATCTGACCGGGCTGACCCGGCTGACCGCCCATTCCGCCTCCCATTCCGGAAGAACCGAACTGAACGTAAGTGCCGCTTGACGGAACAATAGACATTCCGCTCATGCCTATACCCGCAATACTGCCGCCAGTGATGTTGAGTTTATTGTTGTTGTCGCCTACATCAAGCGCGGCATTGCCGTTATCCGCAGCGCCGAATACAGTAGTCTCGCCGCCGCTTACATTGATATCTCCGTTGGAATCGAGTCCGTCACCGTCAGCATTTATATACCACACGCCGCCGGAAATGTTCATCTGATAGTTGTAGTCGGTAAGATCGCTGTTGGCGGCATTGATACCGTCGTCGGAGGATCTTACCGTGCCTGTGCCGGAATAAAGGTTCACAGTCGCGCCCTCAAGTCCTTCAACAGAGTTGGTGATGTTTATGTCCGGACCCTCGTCGCTGCCCTCGGTGCCGATGTTAAGAGTATAGTCGGAATGGATACCGTCGTCACCGGAAGCTATGGTGATACTTCCGTTCGTAATGGTGATCGCTTCGTCACCGGTGGTGCCGTTGAGATGAATTCCGTCGTCAGCGGAGTCGATAGTGATATCACCGTCCGCGATAAGGATATAGCTGTCGGATTTGATACCCTTTGCGCTGGTGTCCTCGTCAAGGTTTGAGGCATTTGCCGCACCGCCGCCTGCCACGATATTCAGAGTACCGCCGTTCATCGTGAAGCCGCCGTCTGCCTGCACGCCGTCCTCTGCGCTCTCTATGTTTATTGTGCCGTTATTGACAGTGACCGTACCCTCGGAAGCGGTATCGTCCTCGTCGGGGGAAGATTTGAGACCGTCGCCGTCGGATATGATATTTACAGTTCCGCCGTTTACCACAACGCTGCCGTCGCTTGCAACACCGTTGTTAGCTGCGGAAACAGTGAGTGTGAAGCTGTCGCTCTCGTCCTCGCCGATAGTGAGTGTGGCTTCGGAAGCGCCCTTGATGCCGTTCTTGCCCTCGGAAGCGTCAGCGGTAAGCTCGCCTGTACCTGTTACAGTTACGGAAGCGCCGCTCTTGATCTTGATGACCGCGCCGTCCTCGTTGGTATTTGTGAGCGTGTTCTCGCCCTCGATCACGATCTCGGTATCCGAGTTCTTACCGACAGTTACAGTACCCTCTTCGGCGGAAGTAAGCGTGAGATTCTCAAATATCAGCGTAACGCCGTCGCTGTTCTTCTCAACGGTTATGCTGCCGTCCTCGCTGCTGCCGGTAACAACGTATGTTCCGGCACCGGCTATCGTGATGACCGTTCCGTCTATCGAGTAAGACGCGGTATCAACCGCACCGTCAGCGTCTGTATCTGCGGAAACAGAATCATTGTCGTATGTGAAAAGGTAGTCATAATTTCCGTCATAAGCGAATATTGTTGTTCCGGCAACCGAGCCGGCGAGTATAGCGGCAAGAGCCGAACCGAATGTCTTGGCTGTGATTATCTTTTTCATGGTGATTTCCTCCTCGGTGTATCATAGTGAAATATGTGAGCGTCTGCCGCAGGGTAGCTTTCGCATCTTTGTCCGGAGTTCTCCTCCGGTTTACATTTCCAATTATAACCGGAAAACTTAAACCATACTTAAAGTCAAAATTAAAATTTACTTAAAATTTACAGGCTGACAAGCGTATTGACAAAAGCGGGTTTGTGTATTATAATAGTCCTGTTCGTTTTAAAATGTCTGTTTAAAGAGGTACTATGGTATTTTCAAGTCTTGTATTCATCTTCCTGTTTCTGACAGGAACGCTTATCATATACTACATCGCACCTAAAAAGCTGAAAAACACAGTCATACTGCTGAGCGGTCTGATCTTCTATACATGGGGCGAGCCGGTCTATGTGGTGGTAATGATAATCTCCACGCTCATCGACTACTTTGCCGGGCTTGTGATCTGGAAAAAAGGCGATAACAAGGTCATACGGCGGATATGCCTTATCGTGTCGATCGTTATGAACCTTTCGCTCCTGTTCATCTTCAAGTACAGCGGTTTCTTCGCAGACAACGTGAACGCGATCGCCGGACAGACCCTTATCGACATAGAAAAGACTTACTTCCTCGGTCTTGACTTCCTGCCGGTGAACATTCTCCCGATAGGTATAAGCTTCTTCACCTTCCAGTCCATGTCCTACACGATAGATATGTACCGCGGAGACATCAAGGTTCAGAAGAACCCGATAAACTTTGCGGCATTCGTTACACTTTTCTCACAGCTCGTTGCGGGTCCTATCGTCCGCTATTCCGACATTGCAGCCGAGCTTGACAGCCGCACCGTTGACATCGACAAGATCTATGACGGCGTGAAGCGCTTCATCACCGGCATGGGCAAGAAAGTGCTCATCGCAAACAGCGTGGGCGCTCTCTGGGACACGGTGCTTGCCGATGTACAGGCAGGCGTTCCTGTTCCCGCCGCAACGGCATGGCTCGGCATTATCGCCTATACCCTCCAGATCTACTTCGACTTTTCCGGCTACTCGGATATGGCGATCGGTCTCGGAAAGATGATGGGATTCACATTCCCCGAAAACTTCAACTACCCCTATCTCTCAAAGAGCATCAGCGAATTCTGGCGGCGCTGGCATATCACCCTCGGCGCATGGTTCAGAAGCTATGTCTATATCCCGCTGGGCGGCAACCGCAAAGGTATGAAGCGCACGGTGTTCAACCTTGCTGTGGTATGGCTCCTTACGGGCATCTGGCACGGCGCGGACTGGACATTCATACTCTGGGGCGTGCTGTACGGCGTGTTCATTATCGCGGAACGGCTCTTCCTCGGAAAGATACTGGACAGGCTGCCGGATTGGATCTGCTGGCTTTATACGATGATCCTCGTAGTGTTCGGCTGGGTGCTGTTCGCTTCCCCGAATCTTGCGGTAGCGGGAGCGTATTTCGGAGCAATGTTCGGCTCCTCCGGCATCGTATTCAGCGACAGCACGCTGTATCTGCTGATGAACTACGGAGCAGTGCTGGTGCTCGGCGTGTTTGCTTCCACAGACGCATGGAAGATCATCGTGGAGCGGACAGAAAAACGGCTTCCGGCTCTTGTTCGCGGTCTTATG
>JAFVBZ010000262.1 GCA_017479645.1 Ruminiclostridium sp.
ACACATGCCGGAATATTTTGTAGATCTATCGGTTTTATCATATCAGCTTCTCCAATTCATCAAGCAGCCTGCGCTTCATATCCGCAAGCTGTTTCTCGTTTGGTCTGTTATCATCGGAATACATCTTTTCCATAGGATACCACCAGACAGGACCTCTGCCGTTGTTACCGTAGTTCTCAATATCTCCGCTGACCCTCGGAAACAAATGCCAATGCAGGTGTGCATCACCCATTCCGAGAAGTTCGTAGTTTATCTTTTCCGCAATAAATGCCCTTGACACAGCCTCGGCAACTATTGTCATTTCTTCAAGGAATTTCGTTCGCTCTGCCGGCTCAAGGTGGAACAGCTCGGTCTTGTCTCCGTGATGCTTGTATAGGAACAGCGTATAGCCTCGAAAATGTTGATTATCGCCTATTACAACATACCCTGTTTCAAGCTCTTTGACGAAATAGGGATTTGTTCCGTTTTGTATCATTTTTATTCTGTCGCATATAAGGCACATTTTTTATCACTCCTCAGAATCGCTGACGATAGCTTACAGTCCGGCTTTTTCCTTCAATACCGCAATGGCTTTCTCCAAAGCCGGGTCGCGCCCTTTAATATGATCGGACAAACTATGCTCCACTTTTATATCGGGTGAAAATCCCTTGTTGTAGATATCTTCGCCGTTCTGGGCAATGCACCTCATCGTGCATATACGGAAGGAGCCGCCGCTTTCCAAAGCTGTGAACAGAGGCTGTCCAGAAGAGCCTGCTGTGTTGTTACCGATGAACACCGCTTCTGTATTGGCTTTCATTGCATCAACAAAATCTTCTCCTGCCGAAAAGGTGTACTCGTTCATAAGCACGGCGATCGGTCCGTTCAGCTTTCCGGGAGCGTGGTTTTCAGTCTTTTCGGTAACGCTGTCGTAAAAAATATGCCGGCTCATTCTGTATTCCTTGATGCTCTCATCATCGGAATACTTTTCTTCAAGTTCGGAAGGGGATATGTTTTTCAGATCATCTCTGAAAACTCCCCATGCCTTGTAAGTCGGCTGATACGTCTGCATCTTGCCGCTGAAATCCTGAAAATCACCGTCAATGAACATTGCAGCGATCTGGTGACCGTTGAAGCTGTTCCCGCCTGTGTTACCTCTGACGTCAATAATGAAAGCCTTTGCCTTGCTGAGCTCCTCAAAATGCCCATAAACTGTTTCGGGCATGGAATTATCATCAAAGGAAGTGAATTTCAAAACCGCGATGCCGTCATCGGTCATCTCGCATTTATGCGAATCTCCGCTTACTATAAGCTGTCTGCCGGTATCTGCTGTGCCGGAAGTTTCGGCGTACCATCTGATCTTTGCGGCATCTTCTCGTGTGAGCGTAATTTCAAATTCACTGCCGTCTTTTTCAAAGGTAAATAATGCGCTGGTGCCAGCCCTTCCGTACATCAGCTCGGTCATTGCATTTCTCCCGCAGGCGGCTTCGTTTGCATGCCAGATATATGGATAGCAGTTCTTGCTGACATACTCCCCGGCATCGGTTCCGTCTATCTTTTTGAGTACGCTGTAGAGCGGGATCCTGTCCTTATATTCCTCCGAAACGCATATAATCGCAATATCTTTTCCGAATCTGAAAAAATATACAGGAAAAGCCGAAAAGTACTTTGCGTCCTGCCACACACAGTTCGGGAAAGAAACGTCCGTATGCCCGTCGCAAAGCAGCGCGGCAAACCTCCTCAGTTCGCGGTAATACTCATAGACATCTTTTGCTGCCAGAACTCGTGGCAGTGCCTTTTTGTACTCCTCGTCCCAGTCGATATCCACCTTGTCCCAGAACGCGAAATTGTATTCTGCTTCTTTCCAGAGCTTTGACAGCTCGTATATTTTAAGCTCATCAGGTATTGTGCTCATCTTTCTGTCCTCCTCTGTCAGTTGGCTCCGATATGGAAGCACCGAGCGTATAAGCATCTTCGCATTCCGGAATACTATGTATATCCATATCGTCGGTATGAAGCAGAGCAGCCTTGCCGAGATTATGCCACGCAAGCCGTTTCATCATATAATCGAAATGCTCGTAAAGCTGTTCCGGGTGACTTCCGCCTGCTGCGATCAATAATGCGCCGCTTCTGTCCTTGCCGATCAGCTCGCCGCGTTCATACTCTGCCAATGCCCACAGCCTGTCTATCACGTTTTTGAGCAGACCGCTGTAAGACCAGAAGAAAAGCGGAGTTGCAAACACGGTCACATCTGCATTGCGGAACTCTGCATAGACGATATCCATATCGTCACACTGTACGCAGGGGTGCTCCTTGTCCTTTCCGCCGTTCAGACAGCCGATACAGCTGTGGATATTCAGCTTGCACAGGTCAATTACCCTGACCGTATGACCTGCCGACTCTGCACCCTTGCAGAACGATCTGATCATCGCAGCTGTGAAAGCGTCAGGTCTTGCAGAACCGTTAAGCACGAGAATATGGGACATTGTGATACCTCCTGTCTGGTTGTACTTAAATTATACACAGCAAAAGAGTGTGTCAAGGCATAACCTTCCAAACCGAAATGTATCAGTCATCAAAATTCCAAAATCCTGTACCGGTCTCCGGATCGGATCTGCGTTTGATCGTCCCGCCCACAGTCGGTCTTAATTCTATCTCTGCTGTGTACAGAACGGTTATCGATTTTATGTGACCGGCTGCAGTATGATGCCCGCCGTCTTTCTTGAATGAAAACATGGCGTGAGCATGAGAGAAATACTCGCCGTTATCGTCCGTAACTATGTTTCCGTTAAGAGAGACGAGTTCCAGCATACCCTCTATTGACTGTGTTTCAAAAGATCCTGTTTCCGGAATGAAGGTCTGTATTTCGGCTTTTTTGCAGCCGCCGATTCCGCTGAATATCGCGGAGCCTATATGCTCATTCCTGCATATTTCAATTATATTTCCGATGATCTCATCGTCACGGTCAAGTCGGATATATACGGTATTATTAAAAATTCTGTAGTCCATTTTATACCTCTGATTTTGCTTGATTTTCTTTATTGTAACACGAAAGAAAGCTGCTGTCAATAGCGATCGTGAACCAGGCACTACAAAGTTTTCAGCGGTTATAAATAATGTGTCCTCAATAACTGCCTAAAAGGCAGTTATTGCACGACAGTCTGTTTCACAGACTGTCGTATGCTTTAAAAATACGCTTTCAGCGTCTTTTTAAAGCGGGCACATTCCTTGATGTCAAGCTCATTCCGCCCTATGGGCGGACAAAAGTGCAAGGAAGATTTTTAAAATCCGGAAATTTCCTTGCACTTTTGCAACCGTAAAAAGCCTTCAAGCTGCGCTTTGAAGCCTTTTCACGGTTGATGAGCAAACAATAAATATTCTTGTTCTTTTTTAAGGCAGGTATGCCTGTGAGTGCCGAGCAGATAGCAGAGATCGTAGGCGCAAATCCAAGCTATATCATACGGCTTATCGGAGGACTGAAAGAACATGAATACATAATATAACCCGGAATAAGGTAAGCTTCTTTATATGATCAATAACGCCGGAAAACTCTTCGTTAATTCTGTCGGGAACAAGGTCATAGAACTCGGTTTACGCCTTGCGGTTCCCAAGAAAATACATAAAGTCTGCCGAGCGGAAATCTGACAAATGAAAAACATACTTTCCTGAAGTGGTGAAAGTGTGCTTTACAACAAAATTAAGCTCCTTCGATAAGAGGGATCACATTCTTCTCTATAAAATCCACGCGATCGAATATTCTCGGCTTAAAAGTACCTGTAACACCGACTGAAATACTTTTTTCGGGATCGGCATAGATCACATTGCCGCCGTCACCGATAGCTGCAAATATTAGCTTGTCCTTATGCGGTCTGTACCACAAATAACAGTATTGCATATTTCCGAACATCTCACCTAATTGCAATTTCGGAGAAGTCATCTTACCGATCCATTCATTTGTGACAATACGTTTATTATGGTAAACACCGCCGTTTATAAGCATATACCCAATCTTCGCCATGTCATGTGCAGAAAGTGTCAGTCCCCAACCTGCCGTTACAGTACCTTGCGGATCGGAGTACCATTCATTTCTGCGAGGTCTCTTGTTCCTCAGAAAATCAAACTGATCTTCTTTGCTGCTGTTGCCGTGTATCTTATGTTCGGGAATGCCAAGAGGTGAAAAGAGATACTTGTTTGCAAAGTCGATACATTTCATGCCTGAACAGTTTTCTATGATACCTGAAAGAATCTGAATGCCAAGTGTCGCATACTTGAATTCACCAGTTATTCCCGCTTTTCCTCCGAGCAGGTCAAGTGCTGCTTTTGTCCAGTCCTGAGAAGTGCAGACCTTGGTCCACGGTTCGGAACGGTACTTATACGGAGCAGTCATCGTGAGCAAATGTTCAATGGTAACATCATAAATAGTCTTTTCTCCGCGTTTAACAATGTATTCAGGAAAAAAGTCCAGCACTTTCTGATTTACATTCCCGATTAAACCTTTATCGGCAGCTATTCCTGCAAGCAAAGCCATTATGCCCTTAGTGACCGACATTACATTTACTGCACTGTCGAACTTAAAACCGTGCCAATTGTCGCTGTATATCATCTCGCCGTTTCTGAAAGCACATATCTGGCAGATATTACTCTCGCTGCCGCTGCTTTCTTCTACATACTTATGAAGCTCGTTCTTTGTCATACTATACCTCCGTAAATAAGATCTGTATATTCGATCGAAGTTCCATACAGTATCTATATTGTATCAAATTGAATTTTTAATGTCAACAGTTATTTCAGAATATTTTTAAGGGATAATGCAGATGATTGTATGAAAAGAAAAGTCCGGAGATACGATTGCAGAGCGTTTCCGGGATCGTCCACGCTTTCGTGTGACCTACCCAATAACAGCATATATACAAAATAGAGGAACTGGAACGGCATATAATAAAAATATCGAGTTGGTTCTTCCGGAAGATATGTCGGTAGTTGGCGGTGATAATACTATTTCTCTGGGTGATCTGCCTGTTAGCAACAAACAAATACAGGTTTCATGGAAGGTAAAAGTCGATCCAAGTTCTATTGACAAAATAGAAAAGTATGGTATAATAGTAACAGCAGATAACGCCGATACCAAGACTCTTGAAAGAGAAATTGAAATACCGGTAATCGACAATAATGATCTTGTATTAATGCTTGATAACAAATGAGGTATAATGGTTATGATAAAAAAGAAACCGGCTATTGTTATTTTAGCTGCAATGGTTATAGTTGTGATACTATTTTTTGCGTATAGTATTTATGGATACACAGTTGCTGAAGACTATGCTTATGCCGTAAAAGACGCCCTTGTTTATGATGTTACCGATCTTCCTCCTTATTATAGGCTCAATAGCAGATTTCAAAGTGAGATACCGGAAGACTTTTACAACGTTTACACGATAGACGAATTCTTATTGTTATTTAAGAAAATAAACGCCATTGATAGTAAGGCAAATTTATTTCAGAGAATATCAGTTAATTCTACCGACAAAGGAAAAAAAGAACCCTGCGGTAACATAGAAAGCAGTGATGGAACAATATATTTTATTTATCATCATATCGATATCGCTTCTACATTGTTTTTCGAACCTGAAATTGTGGGTTGGACTATTGATATTGAGAAAGTTGATACTTCGTTTCAGGAATAAAATCTAATACATTGTGTATCTGCATATCTGCCGTAATTGTTGACAGGATCGCCAACGTTTAAAGAAATCTCTATTTACTTATAATTATACAGGCAAATGAAAAACAACAAAACGGAATTTGTGGTGATAAATATGAATGTACGTTTAATGACAATCAATGATTATGAAAAAGTATATGAACTATGGCTGTCCTGTGCGGGTTTGGGATTAAATAATCTTGATGATTCAAAAGAGGGGATCGAGAGATTTCTGAATAGAAATCCCGAAACCTGTTTTGTTGCTGAAACAGAACAAAGAATAATCGGCGTAATTATTGCGGGAAATGACGGAAGAAGAGGATATATCTATCATACAGCAGTTGAGCCTGATCATAGGCATCAAGGAATTGCTACAGAACTTGTTAATAAAGCTATGGAGGCACTAAAAGCATTAGGAATCAACAAGACAGCCCTGGTCGTATTTTCAAATAATACAGATGGAAACATTTTCTGGGAGAAAAATGGTTTTACTTCAAGACAAGATTTGATTTATCGAAACAAAACAATCACTGAAATGATCAGAATAGACACATAATTCCTGGCTTATCTATGTAAACAGCCGTGTGCGGAAAACCCGCACACGGCTGATTATTTATAATAGCGATAGCAGCTTTTTGCGCTGTATGCACAAAATTGGACAGTCAGTTCCATTTACAGTGCTTTTCACTTGTCACCGCGTATAATCCATAAAGTTGAAGCCTATGCTCTTGTAAACGTCCGGAGCGCTCGGAAGTGAGAAGAGATTTGCAAAAATGAGGTTGTATATATCGTCTCCGAGGAAAATAACGAACAGTATCACGGCTGTCGCAATGAAAACTTTCTTCGGAAGCTTCACCGCAAGGTAATATATCCCAGGAAGCATAGCATAAACGAGAATCAGCCCGAATATCCCGAATACCGTAACGCTGCGCAGACACACAAACCCGTATATGCTCCCGAAGCCGAGTATCTCGGTATCGTAGTCCCAGAATTTAAGACCGGTGAAAAGATATACTCCGAGCCCCGAGAAGAATTCAAGGATACCGGTGGATACAAAGCTTATGATAAATACAAGCAGCGGTTTTTTCCTCAGCTTTAAGGTCAGGAACCATATCATCAGCGAGCCGTAAGCGTATATATTTATCCACGGAAGAAAGTTTCCTCCGCGCCAGTAGAATTTATCAAAGCCGCCGTTTATCCAGTAGAATATGTATTCATACACCCAGCCGAAAACGCCGCTTATCACGACGACAAGAAATACTATACCGACAAACAGGCTTCTCTCAGGTTTTATCCCGGAATCGAGATAATCATTGTAGAATTTTCCCATATATTATTATCCTCCAGATGTTATGCGCCCGGCATTGCCCTCCGTCAGACGTTTTTGAGTCTATATGTATTATAACAATGCGGGCGTGATATTTTCTGTAATCACTTTGTAACCGGATTGTAAACGGTTTGTAATTGCATTTTATAGTAATATGTGGTATTATATAGAAAAGGCGGGTGAGATTAATGAAAGAAAAAAGCAAGAAAAACGGGAGAGAAATTATTATTGTTGTTACTTTATTAATAAATTTAATTTATATTATCATATATTTAAGTTCTAAACCATTTCGTGAGGTCGATCAGTACTATTTGGCAGAAGTTATTATTATGCTGCTTCCGTCTGTATTTTCGATACTATCGTTATTGCTCTTAAATTTTGGATCGCTTCCGAGGGGTTTATGTATTACTGCATGGTGTATGGTCGGATATTGTTATTTGGATCTTAATGTTCCATTTTACGGTGGAAAGATCTATGTGGGAGCAAATAATTATGCTCCTACCTATGATGAGCACAGAATATTTAAAATGATATTGCTGTGTATATGTGTATTTGCTCTGCTATTAAACTATATAATTGCCAAAAGAAAACTCTGCGAATTAAAAATATACGATAAAGATTCGTATAAAACCAAGCTGATCACTGCAATTTGCTTTGAAGCTACTTATACATTGCTCTTTTTATGGAGAAATGCTGATCATATTTTATTTTTCTTGGGAAAAGCTGTTACTGAAATTCTATCTGTTTCATCAATTTTAGTTATTCCTCCGCTAATCACGGTATTAACCGCAACATTTATTATTATCAAGAAGAAACAACGTGTCGAATTAATATATGTTCTGCTTGCAGCAGGAGCTGTTTCAAATCCGATAGCTATCAGTATATATGTGTATTCAGAATATTACCTATACTATTTTGGATATTCTGTATATTCTTTGCTGCATTTTACTGGTATTTTGCTTGCGCTTTCCGGAGTACTCGAATATGAAAGTAATAACGAGCGATAATGATTAGCCTAACGAACAAATATATCAACACTGATAATCTTCTTTTATGATAGACTTTACCACCCTGAACACCTGCTCCGCCGTGCCGGAAAGATTTTCCGCGGCGTTCTCTGTATTCATCGCATCGTCAAAACTGCATACAGTCCGGAGTATAGGAAAATAAGCGTCAATGCCGCACCCATTAAGGGCTGCGGCATCTTTTGATACGCTTCCGGCAAAGGCTATGACAGGCTTTCCGTGCTTTTTTGCAAGTTTCGCAACACCCACGGGTGCCTTGCCCATAGCGGTCTGTGCATCGAGCCTGCCCTCTCCTGTGATGACGATATCGGCATTTCTGATGTATTCTTCGAGATGTGTTTCCTGCAATACAAGCTCCACACCCGGCAGCAAAGAAGCATTTGTGTAAGAGCGGAATGCAAAGCCAAGACCGCCTGCAGCACCCGCTCCCGGGTAGTCCGGGTCAGCGTCCGGACATATCGTTTTTGTAAGTTTTGCAAAGTTTGCAAGCCACTTGTCCATTACTGAAAGACTTTCCGGAGATGCTCCTTTCTGCGGCGCGAATACGGCACTGCAACCGTTATCACCGCATAGAGGGTTTTTCACATCACAGGCGATATTGAACCTGCACTTTGACAGCTCCGGCAGCACCCTGTCATTGGTAATGCGGACAAGCCTGGAAAGCCCTTCCGCGCCGTTGGGTATCTGCTCTCCTCGCTCGTCGAGCAATCCAAACCCGAGAGC